>DRNA01000371.1 GCA_011322365.1 Aeromonadales bacterium
GTAAAGCACTGCCCGCGTGGTCTCATCTGGTATTGGCTGGAATATTATTTTTAACCGCACTTTATATTCAGCTAACTGGAAAGTTTCCCCTGATCGGATACCCCCTCACCGATGGCGGAACCGATTATACAAAATTTTCCTTTGTAGTTATTTTTATTGGCTCAGGGGTGCTCAGTATCGTGCATTATTTTCAGGATAAGAACAAACCTTGAACAATGCTCAATAAAGATAAGCTGTTTTAATTACGGCTATTAATGTTCAATTGTTTTTAAACCTGAAACACAACAACTGTTAGCAACAGCATCAGGAATGGAAGATTTTAACCAGCAATTCGGTTTGTCACCCTGTATGGTATTCGGTTTAACGTAGGTCCAGGCCTTACAATGTTCATCTTTCTGACAAGCTTGTTGACATAAAACGGGATCATCGGAAGATGGCACAATATGACGAAAATCTCCACCACCCGGTCTATCCATATTCAGTTCGATACTATTCTCATTATTATCTCTAGTTTTTGTCTTTTTATTATTAAGAATATTTTGCAAGATCACCTTCATATCTTTAACACTATTTTCTTTCAATACAATATTGTTGATTACTTTTTGTTTAAATCCCTGTTCACCAACCGGAGTAATATAAAGATCATACAATCCACTGCTAAAGGTTAAATTTAAAGGTGTTTGAGCACCCACATAAGGCATTGTTTCAAATACATTATGTTTTTCACCTGCTTTCCTCACATTAATCTCAGCTTTAGCCGACTTTCCATTGATCTGAGCAACGATCTTCATTGATGCAGAGGAAAAACTCACCAGCTCATTTACCTGTTCCCCAGCAGAAGATAAATCAATCAATTTATTAAACGGCTCTATCGACGTCTCGGGAATTGTTACCATCAACAAGTATTTTCCCGGTAATAAACTGACGTCATAAGGGGTTTTAACGCCTCTCATTGTAAAGGTTGAATAAGTTGAAGTATCAAAGACAGTTTTACCCGTTGCCTCATTCTTCACTCGAATTTGCACAACTGCGGGTTCTCCATTATTTAATGCAGTCACTTGTAAAGTTGCCTGTTTAAAGTCGAGTTTTTTAACCAGCATTTTTCCTGATTCAATTTTGATATTATTCAATAGCATGGGATCAATGCCATGTAAACCAGCGGGTAGAGTTTCTAACTGATAAGTACCTGGTGGTAGTAAAAACAGGTGTCCTGGCTCCACACCATCATCATTAGTAAATACCACGGTTTCATCAGTACCACTGACTCGCATTCGAACCCAGGCATTAACTGGTTTACCGCCACTTTGTAGCATTAATTTTAGAGCGCCCGTCCCATTTGATTTCACCGCCTTTCGAGTTGAATTAAGTAATTCTACTGCATTGTTAGCCTGAAAAAACTCTCCACCACCTGCCTTAGCCATACATTGCAACTGCTTGCTTTCTTCACTACTCAAACCAAAACCAACGGTATGCAAAATAAATCTGATACTTCCAGACTTTGCTGCCTTTACCGCTGCACAAGGATCACCACCACAACTTTCTATGCCATCGCTAATAAGAATGATCGTTGCTATTTTTTGCTGTTGTTTTAACTGTTCAAAAGCCTGATTAACTGAGCGTGTTAATGGGGTCTTACCTTTTGCCGTTAACTTCATTACAGAATTCAAAATGGATTTTTTATTATTTTCACCCAATTTAACCAGCGTTTCTACATCACTACAATCCGATTTGCGACGATGACCGTATGCCATCAACCCAATCTGGTTTTCGTCTGATATTTCTGGGATAAGATTTTGCATAACTTCCTTAGCAATAGTGATTTTAGCTTTGCCTTCAATCTGTCCCCACATACTTCCTGATGCGTCTAAAATAAAAAAAATATCGGATTTTTTCTTCAGATTATCCGCGGAAAATATGGGAAAAGAAATCATGCATAAGATTATCCATAAAAATCTCCTGAATGAATTAATACTCCAATTTTTTTTATGATAAGATATCATGCTATGCTCCCGATAGATTAATTCGAAATTTTCTCTATTTTATAATTATACATGCGTTTTTAAAATCAAACATCCAGACTGGTTGTTGCTATTTTAATCCCCAGAGCAATTAATGCTACACCCATGACACGGTCAAACCAATGCCCCATTTTTTCAAATTTTATTCTCACCCTTTTATGGCCAAACAATAAAGCCACCAGTACAAACCAGAGCGCCGTAACAATCGCCATGTAGATCCCATAGCCAACCTGTATAATAACTGGAGTGTTCGGACTAATAACAACTGCAAAAAGTGAAAAGAAAAACAGTGTTGCCTTTGGATTTAAACCGTTGGTGAGAAATCCCATCCAATAGGCTTTTAAGAAGGATTGATCAAGGTTTTTTTCTTTATCGTCGTCTCTCCTTTGAGATGTCTGAGGCGTTTCAATAAGTTCTTCAATTTCTGGGGATGCTATTTTTTTTGAACGGATAGCTTTAGTGCCGATGTAAAAAAGATAAGCGGCCGCTACGTATTTTAAAATATCAAATAACCACTGAGAATTTCGAATAAGTAAACCAATACCCAATAAAGAATAGCTGACATGAATTAAAATGGCTGTGCCAACGCCAAAAGCCGTATAAATACCTATTTTTCGACCCTGAGATACACTTTGTTTGACCACCACCGCAAAGTCAGGTCCAGGACTAATAACCGCCAGTAAATGAAAAGCAGCCACTGTAATAAATTCATGCCACAGTTCGATAGTCATTTTTGCCCACCTTTATTAACTGGTGCCCGGAAAGCTATAAGCTAAAACAATACCCATAAAAACCACCAGCCCAACCCATTGATTATTTAGAAAAGCCTTAAAACAGGCCTCGGTTTTCCGCTGCCTGATAATCCATTGCTGGTATGCAAATAAAGCAGTCACTATAACGATCGACAAATCAAAATAAAATGAAAATTCTTCTTTATGACCAACCAGCAATAAAGCAATAATTACCATTCCCTGTAGTATGCCAATTATTAATTTATCCCCATCACCAAAAAGTATAGCCGTTGATTTAATACCAATTTTGAGATCATCTTTCCTGTCGACCATGGCATATTCCGTGTCATAAGCAATTGTCCACAATAAATTAGTTATAAAAAGGACCCAGCCCACATCATCTACTACCCCATTAGTGGCCATAAAAGCCATGGGGATCCCCCAACTAAAAGCAGCTCCCAGCACAACCTGAGGATAAAAGGTAAACCGTTTCATAAAGGGATAAATCATCGCCAGTGCCACAGCAATAAAAGAAAATTCAATGGTTTCTGTATTCAGCATTAACACCAGAGAAAAAGCAAACAAACACAGTGCTACGAATAAAAATAGTGCATGTTTTTCCGGTATTGAACCCGTTGCCAGGGGACGTTGCTGTGTACGCTTAACCGCTCCATCAAAATGACGATCTGCCCAATCATTTATCACGCAGCCTGCGGCACGCATCAAAATAACACCTAACACAAAAACGGTCAGAATCGTGCTATCAGGCTTTCCTTTTGCTGCTATCCATACGGCCCATAATGTTGGCCAGAGTAAAAGCAGGGTACCTATGGGTTTATCCAACCGCATCAGTTGTATATAGGGAAAAAGTTTACTTTCTTTTATGCTTAGCTTGATCATCTTTACCTATTCATTAAATTCTATTTCAGGCTGTATCTGTTCAGATTGTTACCCAATTCCCGGACAATCGGGCAGCAACACCTCATATAATAACAGTGCCTTACCCTGATAGGAAAATAAAGAACACCGTGTCCATAAGGTTTCAGGCAGATCCGTATGCATACGCTTAACCCGTTGCCACAGGTAATGTTTCTGGTTGATTTCACCCACATCAAAAAACTGACGATAAACCTGCCTTGTAGTAAATAGTTTCTCACCCAGAGGTTTGCGTCCAATATGGTGCAAGTCCCACAGGCTGGCACATCGGCTGGCAGGTAAAGTCATGGTAAAACCGTAAAGCCAGGGCCGCTTATTCCCAAGCAAAATTTCACGTTGCCACAACCATTGTCCCGGTTTTACACCCAGTAACACATTATCACGATAATGAGCCGGACCAATACATTCTTTTCTCTTCATAATCAGAGGCTTACAACCCGAATCTTTTGCCAGTCTCCGAGTCATTGACTCTCCATAGGTGACAATATCAGGTGGTTGTTGCTGTATCGGTAAGCGCCAGCTTTGCCAGAATGGAGAGCTGTTCAATTTATTTTCTTTGCTCCAGGCGGATAATTTCGTCTTCAAAACCAGGATTTCAGGCAAAATTGGAAAATGATTGCTATGCTAACATAAGTAACCAAAACTCGGGATAAGAAAATCCCCTAAGCAACACAAACTACTATCAGGAAGCAAGATGAAATCATTAATACGACTTGTCTTTAACCTTGTGATAGCACTATTGTTATTGAGCTGCCTGAACAGCTTTGCAGCTGAGGAAGTCGACCCCGGCAAAGAAACCGTTTATGTTATGGTTGAGCCCTATCTGATTACCAATTTTGTCAAAAAGAACGGTCGCCTGGGGTTTCTGAACACCCTGCCCCGAATTATTACCACTAAAGCCAACA
>DRNA01000372.1 GCA_011322365.1 Aeromonadales bacterium
CAATCTGTAAATACCCCGCCGCTATAGTGTCGGCAAGGTGGCTGTATATTGAGGTAGTTTTTAGTTCTCTTTCAAGCGCTATCTCATCAATACTTAGGCCCTGTTCAAATAAAATCAGTGTTCGATTAACTGTATTGCTGAGGTTGTTTTGTAGTAGTGCAGTGACAGGAAACTGTTTTATAACTTCCAGAAATTGCTGGCCAAAGCGTTGTAATTTTTGTTCGCCAATACCTGAAATGGTTAACATCTGTTCAAGAGTTTGTGGCCGATATTTCACCATGTCCCGCAGGGTGCTATCGTGGAAAACCACAAATGCAGGTACGCCATGTTCTTCGGCCAGTTTATGCCGGGTATCACGCAGTGCCTGCCAAAGGGGTTCATCCTGTGGTTTGATTTTTACATCACTTTTTGATTTTTTATTCGGTGCAGTTGTTGTAGAAGTAACGGATAATTTTCGTAGAAAAAGCTTTTGATCACCTTTGAGGATGGCTCGGGACTTTTGTGTTAAACGCAATGCACCATGTCTTTCGGCATCAATATCAATGATTCCCAGAGCAATCAGTTGTCGAAAAATAGTGCGCCATTCGGCCACGCTGTATTCTTCTCCAATGCCATAGGTAGAAAGCTGGTGATGGTTATTTTGTTCAATGCGGGTATCCGTTTTACCTCGCAAATTATCCACCACATAATTCACACCAAAGCGTTGCCCGGTTTTATAAATACAGGACAGGGCTTTTTGCGCTGCAATACTGGCATCCCATTGTTCAACAGGTGTTATACAATTATCACAGTTGCCACAGCGTTCAGGAGATTGTTCGTCAAAATAACTGAGCAAGGTATGGCGGCGACAACTGATAAGTTCACAAAGACCGAGCATGGATTCCAGTTTCTGGTGCTCCATACGTTTATGCATCTCATCTGCAGTAGATTGCTGTACAAACTGCCTCAGGGTAATTACATCCTGCAGGCCATAAGCCATCCAGGCATTGGCGGGTTCACCATCACGCCCTGCCCGCCCGGTTTCCTGATAATAGGCTTCAATACTTTTTGGCAGACTAAGGTGTGCTACAAAACGCACATCGGGCTTATCAATACCCATACCGAATGCGATAGTGGCGACAATGATAATACCGTCTTCCCGTAGAAAGCGCTGTTGATGGTGCTGTCGTTGTTCTTTGGAAAGACCGGCATGGTAAGGCAAAGCGGTACGCCCCTGGGCGCTAAACCACTGTGCAATAGCTTCCACTTTTTTTCGTGACAGGCAATAGATGATACCTGCATCTTCAGCATGGTTTTTTTGCAGAAAATCCCACAATCGCTGTTTGGGATTATTACCTTCAGAAATGGCATAGTGAATATTGGGTCGATCAAAACTGTTAATAAAAACCTGTGCAGCTTCCAGTTGTAACTGTTGCACAATTTCATCTCGAGTTCTTTGATCGGCTGTGGCAGTTAAGGCGATCCGTGGTACCTGGGGAAATTGCTGATGAAGAATTTTTAACTGCTGGTATTCCGGGCGAAAATCATGACCCCACTGGGAAACACAATGGGCTTCATCAATGGCAAACAAACTTATACGACATTGTCTGAGTAAATCCAGCGTTTGCTTGCCAAGTAATCTTTCCGGAGCAATATAGAGCAGATCAAGTTGGTTATTAAGCAGTTTATTTTCAATCTGTCGAGTTTCATTTATGCTCAATGTTGAATTGAGAAAAGCGGCACGGATCCCGGTTTGCTGCAGTGCCTGAACCTGATCCTGCATCAGCGCAATCAACGGTGATACCACGATGGCAGTACCTTCTAAAATCAGTGCCGGGATTTGAAAACACAATGACTTTCCACCGCCAGTTGGCATCAGCACCAGCGCATCATTTCCCTGCAGTAGCTGCTGGATAATTTCAGCCTGGGAATGACGAAAATGATCATAACCAAAGGTCGATTTTAATAAGGACTGAGCTCTATGCATGGATTGTAGTCCGGAAAAAGAAAGGTTAACAGGTTAACAAAAAAGCATACGCTAGACGATATCCAAACGCTATTTTGCCTGTAAGTATTATACCTGGAGCGAGGTCATCTGTTATTTCTGCTAAAGAAATTGGCGGGTAGCGTAGTTCATCAGTGCACAAAAAATAGCACAACGCTGGCAACCAACAAAATGATGCCCCAGAATTGCATCGGGATCCAGAAAAGAGAGTGTTCCTTTTTGAACTCGATGGATTCATTGGTTTCGGGATCAACTAAAATACGACCAGGTTTATTGTTGAGAATATATCCCAGCCAGCCAACAATGATACCGGAGATGGCAATGGCAACCGGTATGGGCCAGGTTGCCGTTTTATAAGTGCCGACACCAAATAACTGGTCAACTACCAGTTGCATTATTATTGCAATAACAATAGTGATAATAAAAACCAGAATACCCATACCCTTCCATACCAGCATTTTTTTCTCCGCACTGAGTTTATTATTTTGTTTTATTTTATAGTATTATTTTGAAAGGCCTAATTCAAGCCAGATATCATCAATTTTATTTTTAACTTCATCGCTCATGGATATGGCTCGTCCCCATTCACGGTTGGTTTCACCGGGCCATTTATGTGTGGCATCGAGGCCCATTTTCGAACCAAGACCAGCGACCGGGGAAGCAAAATCAAGATAATCAATAGGTGTATTTTCAATCAAAACCGTGTCACGTGAGGGGTCCATACGGGTAGTAATGGCCCAGATCACGTCTTCCCAGTTTCTGGCATCGACATCATCATCAGTTACGATAACAAATTTGGTATACATAAACTGGCGCAGAAAAGACCAGACTCCCATCATTACGCGTTTGGCATGTCCGGCATATTGTTTTTTTATGGTGACCACGGCCATACGGTAAGAGCAACCCTCGGGTGGCAAATAAAA
>DRNA01000373.1 GCA_011322365.1 Aeromonadales bacterium
ATGTCACTCCCGAGCAATTTGAAAACTACCGACAAATCGGTTTAAAAAAAGGTTTTAAAGAAGTGGTTTCCGGTGCATTTGTGCGTTCAAGTTACCGTGCAGAAAGAGTGCTTGAAATGAATAATTGCGGGTTGTAACTACTTGTTTTTGGAGCGCTTTTTTTATATTATTCGTTTTATTTGTTCATTCTCCTCATACGTATAGTGAAACAACTTTGAGTATTTCTTTTCAGAGTTGGATTGCTGATTCTTAAGAATTTTAAATTCTGCTATACACCCTTCGTGGCTAAAGACCGCTGCTACCCTGCCTTTTCAATAGGTGTACCGTTTATGGTAATGCATTCTGATTTTTTGGGGCAATACCAAGTGCAATACAGCCTGGTGAAAAATTAATGCTTGAGGCCAGGCTTAAAACACTGATCATAATTTTAATATTATTTTCTCTGGCTTTTTGCTGTAATGCTTTGAAGGACGGGAAGTTGTTCAGTTCGTCTTTTGAACCGGCAATACCTATGTTGATGCAGCCAAAATAGAGTCCATTTGTTATTTGTTCAATCGCATATTCAAATAAACGGTTAGCTGCATTGGAAAAACCTCTTTGCATAACGGGTGGGTGCACTTCATCATTTTGAATTAGTACAATGGGAGCCATTCCAACCAGTTTTCCGATGACGGCTGTAGGGAGATTGACTACATCCTGTCCTCTTAATCGTGCCCGGTTTCTTGAATAAACCACATCTTTGACTACGGTAAAACCTTTCACTAATGACTTAAATCGGCTGACCTGGATTTTATATCGGTTATAGTCCATGCCTCTGGATAAAGCCGATTCGGCATAGATAGCAATTAATCCCTGTCCTGCTCCTGTTGTACCGGAGTTTAGATTAGTGATTCGGAAAGGGTGCTCTATTTCTAATTCATCCCTGAGTTTTCTGGAATCTTTGGCTATGGTATTGGCAACCTGATTGATATTATCGTACACATCACTTAATTTTCTGGAGACGGATTGACAGATAGCGACATCATAATTTGGAATAATATTTGTCAGAAAATAGGCTTTCATTTCTTCAGCCGAGAGGGGACGGGTATCAATATCAGCTTTTACATTGATACGCCCACTATTATAATAATTCAATAATTCCTCTTCAGAGGTTGGATCCGTAAACGATTCCCCATCTACCGTTATATTCAGCGGTAGTATGGTTATATTTCTTTGCTGAATAAAAGATTCTGGCAAAGCTGCGCTGGAGTCGATAATAATGGCATAGTTCATTGGTTATCCTTATTTTTTTTCTTCCAGTTTTCCAGATTATGTTCGGTAATGGTTTTAAGGGACGATTTGTTTTTCTGGCCGGAAAGGGAATTAACCGGACTTTTTAATTTTCCCTGATAGCTGATAAATTCATTAATACTGTGTTCCATAAATCGACTCATAATCGCTTGTGTTGAATCGCCGTAACAACGAATAATCTGTTCCAGAAAAGATAGGGTAAACATGGGGTTGGGGGATTCTTCAGCTTCCATTAATACCTGTAACAGCACCAGACGAGTAATATCGGATTTGCTGCTGGCATCTATGATTTTTATGGGCACGTAACCCAGTATGAGTTTTTTTATATCATCAAGGGTTATGTATGTACTTGAGGAAGTATCGTAGAGTCTGCGGTTTGGGTATTTTTTGATAATTCGATGATGACTCATTGCTCCCCCCTAACGCCTAAATATCAAAAGAGATGTTGTCAATTAACCTTGGCTGTCCAAGATAGGATGCAGAAAAAATGACCAGTTTTTTATCTTCTGCAGTTGCGCGTTTTAGTTTTTCTCTTTCTCTTATTTCAAAATAATCAGGTTTAAAATTTAATGCCTTAAGTTTGGCTATGGCCATTTTTTCAAGAGCCCTAAAATCTTTTTCACCGGAAATAATTTTCTGTTTTGTTTCCAGCATGGTTTTATACATGCAGGCGGCAATGGATTTCTCTTCATGGGTGAGACGGATATTTCTGGAACTCATGGCCAGGCCGCTTTGTTCCCGGACTGTGGGGATACCTATGATGGTAATGTTCAGTGCTAAATCTTCAACCATCTTCCGAATGATCGCCAGTTGTTGAAAATCTTTTCGACCAAACACGGCGGTGTCAGGACGTATCAGATTAAATAATTTATTCACAATGGTCGCCACACCACGAAAATGCCCCGGGCGATTTTGGCCACAGAGAATATCTGAAATAACCGGTACTTCAATAGTAGTATGATTGTCCATCCCATCCGGATAGATCATATCTTCATGGGGTAGAAATACTGCATTGACATTTTTCTGTCGTAATTTTTCCAGATCATCGTCAAGGGTTCTGGGATAACTGGCCAAATCGTCACTGTTATTAAATTGCAATGGATTAACAAAGATACTGACAATGACGGTATCGGCCTGTTGTGTAGCTTCATCAATCAATGCCAGGTGCCCCTGATGGAGATTACCCATGGTAGGGACCAGTGCAATGGTCTGATGGTTATTTTTGATTTCATTAACAATTTGTTGAATGGAATCAAGGGAATCAGCGAGTTTCATTATTAGTTACTGGTTTAAAATTAGCTACTGGTCAAATCTGGTTCAGGAAAAACTGTGTTCTTCACCCGGAAAAGTACCATTTTTCACTTCATCAACATAGGCTTTGATAGCCGATGGAATATCGTCTGCCTGCTGCATAAAGTTTTTCACAAATTTGGCATAGAACCGGGGTGAAATACCGAGCATATCATAGATAACCAGAACCTGTGCATCTGTTTTTGGCCCTGCACCAATACCAATAACCGGGATATCAACGGATTGACTGATTTCGGCGGCGAGTTCGGTGGGTACACATTCCAGAACCAGCATACGGATCCCGGCTTTAACCAGCGCTGCAACATCCTGCTTGATTTTAATAGCGGCCTGTTGATCCCGCCCCTGAACTTTATAACCGCCGAGGGCATCAACGGATTGAGGTGTTAATCCCAGGTGACCACAAACAGGAATACCACGCTCCGTTAGTGCAAGGATTGATTCGCATAACCACTGGCCACCTTCAACTTTAACCATCTGACCACCGGCCTGCATCAACTGTTTTGCATTTAATAATGCATCTTCTACAGTGGAGTAACTCATGTAGGGCATGTCGGCGATGACAAATGCCTGGCGTTCTGCTTTTTCATTACCTTTGGCCACCAGCTGCGTATGATAGGCCATATCATCCATAGTTACAGGGACAGTAGATTGCTCCCCCTGAACAACCATGCCAAGAGAATCTCCCACCAGGATTATATCGACACCAGCTTCAGCAAGCTGGTAAGAAAAAGAGGCATCGTAGGCGGTGAGGCAGGTTATTTTTTCGCCAGACTGCTTCATTTTATTCAGGGTGGTCAGTGTTATTTTCTGCATTTTCGTCTCATTTGTAGTCAATTATATTGAGGTCAGCTTGCTTTCATTAAAGATTGGCCGGGTTAAAATAATGTCGACCTGCCTGTGTACTCAGAACCCGTTCCATCAGCTCGTTATAATGCACGTCATTATTCATCAGATCAATAGTTGAAGCATTGACTATCAACAGCGGAGAGGATGAATAATAATGAAAAAATTGCGTATAGGCGCTATTGATCTTCTGTAGATAATCCGGCTGGATGTTTTTCTCATATTGTCGCCCACGTTTTTTTACGCGCTCAAGCAGTACCTCAACAGGTGCCTGCAGATAAATGACCAGATCGGGTTGCGGGTGCTGGATGGTCAGATGCTGATAAACCTGATCATAGAGCGTAAATTCGTCATCATTTAGTGTTACCTGGGCAAAGAGGCGATCTTTATCAATAAGGTAATCAGCGATGATGTTGGGGCTAAAGAGATCCGGTTGTGACAGTTGCTGCATATGTTTATGACGTTGAAACAGGAAGTATAACTGCAGCGGTAAGGCTGAATCTGTTGGATTTTCATAAAATTTTTCCAGAAACGGATTACTGTCAGGATCTTCCAGTTCCAGGCGGGCATTCAAGCTCAGAGCCATTTTATTTGCTAATGCGGTTTTACCTACACCAATAGCACCTTCGATAACAATAAATTTTTTAGCGGATTGAGCTAATGTATTACCTGGTGAGGTATCCGTCATCATTTTAAAAACTGTGTTCCAATTTAGTTAGTTCAGCAGAAGTACATTTATTTAAGCATGACGCTATTGAACTCCCATCGGGGAGGAGTAGGTCTGGTTTCAGATCAAACAGGGGCTTTAATACAAAATTTCTGTTTTTCATATCATAGTGAGGAACAGTGAGTCGTTCGGTTTCAATGATAGTATCAGCATAAAGTAATAAGTCCAGATCCAGCGTCCTTGAAGCCCAGCGATTTGACGGGTTTCTTACTCTGCCCTGTAAGTGTTCAATTTGTTGTAGATTGTCCAGCAATTCATCAGCGCTTAGAGCCGTTAGTATTTCGGCTACTGCATTAATGTAATCAGAAGTTTTGCCTGTTTCAGGTTCTGCATCTGGAGAAATGAGAGCGCTACTTTGATAAAAAGCTGAAGCCTGCACCAGAACGCTCTGGGGCATGGATGTGAGTGAGGTCAATGCCTGGTTCAATTGCTGCACCGGGTTATTTTGATTGCTGCCGAGACCAATATAGCAGGTAATCATTTCACTCATTTCTGGAAGGTCCTTTCTCACTGGTTGTATTGACCTTTCCGGATTTACGGCGGCGTTTACGGTTTGTCTGTCGATTCAATGCCTTTACCATAGTTGCACGTTGGTCAATACTGGCCTGTTGATAATCAGTCCACCACTGGGCCAGTTTTTCTTCTTCTGAACCCGGTATAGCCCGAAGTAACAGAAAATCGTAAGCGGCCCGGAACCGTGGATGGGCAAATACACGTTCGTGTCGTTTACCCTGTCTTTTCCAGAGCTGGTTTTGTAATTGCCATATTTCTCTAACTACGGTTGAGAAACGTCTGGGCATAGCAATTTGCTGGTGGTGTTCCGCGAGAATTTTTGAACAGGCCTTATTAAAACTTTCAGCGGGCGCACAGTGTTTTATAATGAAATTCTGTTGCCGATCCAACATAGGTTGCCAAAGCCATACGGCAAATAGGAAAGCTGGTGTGACCGGTTTTCCCTGATGAATGCGCTCATCAGTACTTGCAAGTGCTTTTTCAATAAATGCTCTGAAAGTAGTAGAATTTTTACTCTGTAGCGATTTTATTGTTTGTGGAAATAAGCTATCTGCCAGTTTTGTCTTTTTTAACTTATGCCAGGTTTCCTGTGCATGACCAGAAAGAAATAATTTTAACGATTCATCCCATAATCGGGCGTGTGAAACCTGTTGTAGCAGCTGAGCCATTTCAGCAATGGGTTTTTCGGAATGGTCTGCTATGGTAAATCCCAGTTTGGTTGATAACCTTACTGCACGCAGCATTCTTACTGGATCTTCCCGGTATCGAGTGGCAGGATCGCCTATAATATTCATTTGCCTTGAATGGAGATCATCAACACCACCGAGAAAATCAACCACTGAGAAATCAGCAATATTGTAGTAGAGTGCATTGACGGTAAAATCTCTGCGGATAGCATCTTCTTCGATGGTACCATAGCGATTATCCCGGGTGATCATACCGCTGTCAGGGCAGGTTCTGGAAATGGTCTGATCCGACGGTGTAGAGTCGGTTGTTGTGGCTCTAAAGGTCGCTATCTCAATAATTTCACGTCCATAAAAGACATGTACCAGTCGAAAACGTTTACCGATAATACGACTGTTTCGGAAGCATTTTTTTACCTGCTCCGGTGTGGCATCGGTTGCCACATCAAAATCTTTGGGTTTCAGGCCTAATAAAAGGTCACGTACACCTCCACCCACAAGATAGGCCTGATGACCTGCATCATGTAGTCCATTTAATACTTTTAAAGCAGAGGAACTGATATCTTTTCTGGAAATATGGTGTTGATCTCTGGGAATAATACGGGCTTTGGAAGGATGAACAGTCGCATCAGGATCTGCCGAAGGGCTATTACCTGAAAAGAGGCGATTAAAAAATTTTGAAACCTGTGGCAAAAGAGACTGACTTCCTGTTATTACATTAAGAGTGGCATGATATCACCTGTTGATGAAGCTGAAAACTGCATTATGAAAACTATCCGTCGATTTTATCGGCAATGGATTTGCTCCCATGCACTTTTAACGGAGAGCATCAGCCGGGATGGAGCCTGTCGCCCGGTAATGGTTCGAGTTAAGCCTGGTGACTTTTCGCGAATGAATTCACAGCTAGCGATAGCTTTTTATTGATGGGATCAACCCTGGTTGCCAATGAGAAAGTGCCCATTGCAATAATTCATTAACAGGGGCTTTTTGTAATGTTGCCGGTGGAGACTGTTGTAGAAATTGCAGCGCTTTAAACAGTTGTTGATTAGCTGGAGCATTATCTACAGGTTCTGCATGGGTGAGTTTGCTTAATTTATCACCATCTTTGCCCAACACCAATGGCAGATGCAGGTAGCGAGGAGCCGTTCGAGCAAAACTCTGAAAAAGCTGGATTTGTCGAGGAGTAGAATCCAGTAAGTCAGCACCTCTGACTACTTCGGTGATAGCCTCATCCATATCATCCACAACGACTGCCAGTTGATAGGCAAATAAGCCATCTTTCCTCTTTAGAATAAAGTCATGTTCGAAACTTTCGAGGGGAAATAGAAGTTTGCCCGCATGTTCATCATAGAATTGGGTCAGTGGTTCTGGATTATAAAAGCGGATACTGAAATCCTTTGAAGGTTGCTTGCGTTGATGTCGGCAATGTCCCTGATAAAAAGGGCTCACTTTTTTTATCGCTTTGCGCGAGCAGGTACAAAAGTAGGTTTGCTGTTGCTGATATAATTGATGCAGGCATTGCTGGTAACGGTCCATATGCTCTGACTGATAAATAACGTTATCATCCCAGCATAAATGAAAATTTTCCAGTGTTCGTAAAATGCTGTCGGCAGCGCCTTTGCTTTCTCTGGGCGGATCGATATCTTCTATTCTAACCAGCCATTTACCCTGATTGGATCTGGCCTGCAGGTAACTGGCAACGGCTGCAACCAGCGACCCAAAATGTAAAGGACCTGAAGGGGACGGAGCAAAGCGACCAATGTAAGAATTTTGTGTCATGCGTAAGATTTTACGCTATATGGAAACATTATTGTGGGTATAAAACAAAAAAGGTGCAATTATTGCACCTTTAAAAAGTTGTTAAATCTGAATGGCTATTCAGGCGCCTAACTGTCTTTCCTTAATTTCGGCTAATGTTTTACAATCGATGCAAAGATCAGCCGTTGGACGGGCTTCCAGCCTTCTAATGCCAATGTCTTCGCCACACTCTTCGCAGTAGCCATAGTCATTAGATTCAATTTTCTTGATAGTTTTCTGAATTTTTCTCAGCAATTTACGTTCGCGATCTCGGGTTCTTAATTCAAGACTGAATTCTTCTTCCTGTGAGGCTCTGTCTGCGGGATCGGCATAATGGCTGGCATCTTTCATATTATTAATGGTGGTATCTACTTCTTCCATTAATTGTTGTTTCCAGGCCTCGAGTACATTTTGAAAATGCTGAAGTTGCTTTTCGTTCATGTAGGCTTCGCCCTTTTTCTCTTTATAGGGTTCGAAACCAAGTAAACCTAAAGTAGTGGTGGACGCCTTTTTCTTCGTTGCTGTCGTAGCTGGCATATAAGACTCCTCGTCTAATCACCTGATTATCAAAATTAAACAGTTCATCAGTAGTTGAAATCTAAAGTGTATTTTACTTTAAAGCTTCAGATTTCAACTCCATTAAACAGGGGCAGCCCTGAAAATAGCGCGGCATTATCTCACGAGATGAAATAAAATTCATGATAATTTTCAGTTTTTTTTTGAATTTGTGTTAGAAAAATCACTATTATCAGATAACTACCGGAATTTCCTCATAAATTTCTATACGCTCAGGTGATAATAAACATGAAAAAGCACGGATATTGACGCCTGAATCAACTGCATGTTGCAACGTCGGGGCATATTCCGCGTAAATATGCCTTGCGGGATGTACTTCATTAATGCCTGAATGCTGAACACAAAAAATCAACGAGGCTTGATGACCCTGGCTGACTAATTGTTCCAGTTCATGCAGGTGTTTAACGGCACGAGTACTCACAGCATCCGGAAAAAAACCTTTACCCTTTTCCGGGCTACTCAGTTCAAGTGGTCCGAGAGTGACACTTTTCACTTCCACAAAGTGTTGGGTTTTATTATCGGCAGTGGTTAGCATAAAATCCAGACGAGAATCCCCTGCTTTTACTTCCCTTTTTACAATGTGGTTTTCCATACCTGAGATTTTATTTTTCGCAAAGGCTTCTTCCATGAGAGCATTGGCGCGATGGGTATTTACGCCAATCATGTGTCCATTGAGTGATTGTACTAATTCGAGTGTATGGCGATACTTTCTTTTAGGATTATTGGAATCAGAAAACCAGATAATGGAACCCGGCTCGGCACAACCGGTCATCGCTCCGGTATTGGGGCAGTGAATAGTGAAATTTTTTTCACCATCGTCTACGTCGACTAAAAAACGTTTGTAGCGTTTTATAAGACGGGCCTGTTGTAATGGAGGCTCGAATTTCATAAAGGGTTAGCAGTTTCGGCATTAAAATAAACCATATCACCTTCTACAATAATCGATATAGGAATCAAAGACTGCCCTGAACAGGGACCCCAGTTGCAATAGCCTGAAGGTATATCAAATAACGCACCGTGCATGGCACATTGAATTTGTGATCCATCAAAACTCATAAATTTATTTTCCTGAAATTGTAATTCCACGCCCATGTGTGGACACATATTTAAAAAGGCAAAAGCTTCATTGCCCATCCTTGCAACGATAACAGAACGATTTTCTTTTTCAGGGTGAGGATAGGCATGTGCCTGTCCATCTTCTATTTCAGAGAGTTGACATATTTTCTTCATAGATTTGCTACAATACTATTTTAACAATTTATCTCATAGCTTAAGACTAGGGAATTTTGTCTTGTATAGCAATCATCGGAGCCACTTTAATGACGAAAAAAATGAACATCCTGCTACTAAATAATGTGGCAGCGCAACCTTTTGATGAATCAACACTTATAACGCCTACTGCAGATGCGCTGGTTATTCATACTCAAACAGAAAACCGTTTTGAGGCCATCCAGCAAGGAGCCCGTAAAATTGCAACCATGGGGATTAAACAACCCAGGCTTAGTGGTGAAGGTTGGTGTGTAGAAAGCCAGTTTCATTTTTATCAGGGATTTTATTCACCTTTACATCAGGGTGGGATTGAATATGCACCGTTGGAAGAAGAGGATAGTCAATCACTTCAAGCTCAGATCCGGGTATACAACTGGGTAAAAGCGTTGATTAATGCCACACCTGAAGATCTCTCACCGTTAAAACTTGCAGAACGAGCTGAAGAATTTATACGGCAACTGGGTGGTACTCATGTCACCTCTTCGATCACCTCAGGCGAAGAACTAAAGGACAAAAATTATGCGGGTATCTACGGTGTAGGGCGAGGCAGTGACAGGCCTCCTGCATTATTAACTCTGGATTATAACCCGACAGGTCAACAGGATGCTGAAGTCGATATTGCTCTGGTAGGTAAGGGAATTACCTTTGATAGTGGGGGTTACAGCATTAAATCAACCGATGGTATGCTGTATATGAAAATTGATATGGGTGGTGCTGCAACAGTCACGGGTGCTCTGGCGTTAGCCATTTTGAATGGTTTGAATAAAAGAGTAAGATTGATCCTTTGTTGTGCAGAGAACCTGATTAGTGGTCATGCTTATAAGCTAAGTGATATTATACAATACCGAAATGGCACTACCGTTGAAGTTTCAAACACGGATGCCGAAGGACGTCTGGTATTGGCTGATGGTCTGATTGATGCGAGCAACAGTGGTGCTAAAATGATCGTTGACGCTGCCACATTGACGGGTGCTGCGGTGGTTGCTGTGGGTACACGTTATAATGCCATTATGTCCCTGGACAAGAAGTTACAGAATGACTTTTTAAAAATAGCAGAGCAGGAAAATGAATTACACTGGCCATTACCACTGAATAAATGGCATGCTGATGAATGTCCATCGGCTTTCGCAGATACGCAAAATAGTCGACCAGTGAAAGGTGGCGGTGCAGCAGGTGCGAGTAATGCCGCAGGTTTCTTATCCCGGTTTGTTGGTAATGAAGGAGAAGGCTGGTTACATATTGATTTGGCCGCTGTATCCTGTGATAGTGCTAATAAATTTTATGCTGCCGGAGCCACGGGTCATGGGGTGAGGTCTATTGCCCGATTATTGCTGGCATAGAAAACACGATTGAAAACCCATCGCGAATGAAATCGACCTCTGCAAAACCTGTAGTAGCGAATTCATTCGCGATAAAACCTGCAAGCAAAACACTAGCCCTCTCATTAAACCCAACCTGTGGTGAGTGAATTCACTCCTACAAAACAGATAAAAGCTATTCTTATCCGAGTCGTCTTATGAGGTCAAATCTTCTCGGGAGAACAGTTGTTCTTCCAGGGTTTTTCCTTTTATTAATTGCCGATAATTCCAGTTGTTTTCAGTAAGACAAGCCAGAAGGTGTTGATCAAAAACTGGATTCTGCTGGGCATGATATTGTAGTAAAAATTCATTTTTTTGTGATGGTGTGACTTTTTCAAAACCTGCTATCTGTGCAAAAGCCTGCTGGATTTGCTCCATCGAAATGGTATTCTCTTCCAGTAAAAGCGTGAGGAAGCCACTCTCGCCCGTAAATTTCGATACATTGGTCTGCTGTGATAATTTACCCTGCTGCAGATAAAGTACCGTGGAGCAGAGTTGTTCCAGCTCGTGCAAATTATGTGAGCTGATGATAAAGGTAACCTTGTCTGAAAGTTCAGCCACCATATCACGAATATTTCGAGCGTTAACCGGATCCAATCCTGCGGAAGGTTCGTCCAGTAAAACCAGTTCCGGCGTGCCCATCAAAGCCTGAGCGATGGCGACACGTTTACGCATACCATGACTGAGCTGCGCCGGTTTTTCTTTGAGTACATCTTTAAGTTGTACTAAGTCGAGTACTCGTTCTGCTTCCATTCGTGCATCTTTTGCTGAGATTCCCTGTAACCTGGCGTAGAATTCCAATTGATAGGAAATAGCAAATCTGGGATCCAGTTGTGCATCTTGTGGAAGTGCACTGAGACGACCAAATAAGCTATTACTTCCGGGTTTTTCGCCAAAAATACTCACCTCCCCGGCAGATGGGAAAATATAGCCGCATAAAATACTGAATAAGGTGGTTTTACCCGCACCGTTAGGGCCAACAAGAGCGATGGGTTTGCCTTTCTCCAGAGTAAAAGTTAAATTATCAAGTGCCCGTTTGGCTCCAAACAGCTTGCTTAGATTTTGAATTTCAATCATTGGCATTAGAGTGAACTCCTTTTCATTATCTGCTGGCCTGCAAAAAGGAAAATCAGCATTTGTACTAACGGTACCAAGGTAAAATGTAGGGTATTCCATCCTTCAGAACGCACCAGTTGCATCCGTTGTGCACCAGGTAGCCAATCCTTTAATACTTTCATTTCTGGAAATTTGAAAATGAGGTAGGTCACCAGTCCTGAAATAATACCCCAACCAATGATTGCCATCATGGTGGCGAGTTTACCCGATCGAAACGTGGCCGAGAGCATAGCCATTAAAGCGGTAAAGGGTAGTAAGACAATAAACAGGTTGATGAAGATTAAAATAGCAGAATTTAACGCGACTGTAAAAAGCTGAGGATCACGCCAACTGGCCATTAACACCGTTGCCAGCAGGGTTAGCACTACAATAATAGATTGAATTAACATCTGACCCAGAAAACGTCCAAAAAACAGGCTGTCTCTACTGGTTCTTAAAACGAGGAAGCGTAATGTACCCCGTGAGCGATCTGAGCTGGTCTGGTCGGCGGCGAGCAATAAACTGAAAAAGGGAAAGATATACAGGGCTGCCACCCAATATACTGCCATTTCCGGGACTTGCCAGTCCAATAGTCCGCCAATACCTACCAGACCAAACATCACTGAAACCTGGTGCTTAAAGCCTTCGGTTTGTATGATTTCGGCAGCATAGCTAATGGGATATCGCAGAATAAAATACCAGATAACGGCAAAAGCAGCCAGAGTTGCCAGTCCCCGGCGTGTTTTAAACACGCGGATCAGTTCAAACAGGGCAATGATTACCATGTTATGGAATGATTTCTGGTGTAATTTCAGGGAAAGCGCATCATTATCCATAGTTTTTTCCTTACGTTATCTTTGCCTGTTAAAATTATTACTACGATTAAATTAGCATAAGCAAAGCCAATGCCAAAGAAAAGAATGAATAAAAACAGTAAGTTAATATTTCAGAATAGTGAGCTGATAGTATATTCGGCCAAAAGATAGCACTCTCCGTTATCGTTAGGTGCTAACGAATACTTGATCTTATAATAGTTACATGCTAACGTTAATTCAGATTAAACACTCTTTTCATTGTATTGAGTATTTAATCACAACCAACGGAGGATAGAGCCATGAAAAGATATTTAACATCTGCAGGATTTGCCATTGTGGTGGTCACTGCAATCTTTTTATTAATGATTAAATTAATTCAACAGGAAGTACCTGCAAAACCGGTGACTAAAGCGGTTGATTTGAATCTGGACCTTATAATAGAAAAGGACCCTATACCAAAGCCACACAGAAAGCCGCCTGAGAAAAAGGAAATAAAAGATCCACCTAAAGCACCCCAAAATCAACCGGACGATTCAACCAAAGTGAAAATCAGCCAGGTTGTTAAATTAACTATTGATTCTGAAAGCATTGTTCCTGGATTGAACAACGGTGGCGGCAACAGTGACCAGATGTTGACACCTGTTGTAACCATTGAACCCCAGTACCCTGCGGTTGCATTAAGAGAAAATAAGGAAGGTTGGGTAACTCTGGGTTTTACCGTTACGCGAAGCGGTACAGTGACGAATGTGAAAGTATTAAATGCAAAACCCCGTCGAGTGTTTGATAAAGCCGCATTGCGTGCTCTTTATAAATGGAAATATCGTCCAGAAATTGTCGATGGTCAGGCTGTAGAAAGCCCTGATCAGGTGGTCACACTGCAATTTAATCTGGAAGATAGTTAACTATGAGTTGTAACATCTTGCCTAAAGTGCTTTTAAATCGCACTGAAACCTGTATCTTCAAGTATGATGGGTACATGAACCAGAGGAACATATAATTTAGCAATGGCAAGACCACGCAAAGGTGTCACCTTTGATAATGCAGATTACATCCATTGGTATGTCCGAAATGCCAATCAGGAAGGTAGACTGCAACATCTTCTTCAAGAGCCTGATCAATTTGATCGGGCTTTTGAGGTTTTTTCTTTTCTACCTGAAGTCCCGTATTGTTTACTTACTGATGGTGATGACCCAGATAAATTTGGCGGCAAACTGGGTGTTGATCCCTATGCACTGGATCAATGGGTGGTTAATTTTATCACACCAAAAGGCTGGCAGAGAATATTATCGGCTTTCAGGCAATACCGTCATGCCAGAAAGAAATTGAAAAAAAGTTTAAAACTGGATCAGGAGATTTACTGGCGATTCAGCCATTTTGCCCGGACTCAAAATATCAGTCTGGATGAAGCCATGAAAAAATTGCTCGATTTTTACGAGGGGGATGATTAAATTTTTACGTTGGCCGCCACAGAGAATAATTAGATTGTGGCAAGCTTTTAGACTATGGTTATAAACAGATAAAACACCACATAAATGAAAATGACTCAAATAACAGATGCAACCAAAAAATGATCAGTTAATCTATCGTTTTTTCCCCTTTTTACTGTGGTGGCCAATGGTCACTCGCGAAACGTTAAAAAGCGACTTTGTGGCGGGTATTACTGGTGCAATTATTGTATTGCCACAGGGCATCGCCTTTGCAACAATCGCTGGCTTACCCCCCGAATATGGTCTCTATACCGCTATGGTCACTCCCATCGTTGCGGCATTATTTGGTTCATCCAGGCATCTGATTTCGGGCCCTACCACGGCCATTTCGATTGTGATATTTTCTGCCATTAGTCATCATGCGGAACCGGGTTCGGCAAAGTTTATTCAATTAGCTCTCACTCTTACTTTTCTCGCAGGCGTCTATCAATTTAGCTTTGGTCTGGCACGCTTAGGTTCTCTGGTTAATTTTGTCTCGCATACGGTGGTGATAGGTTTTACCGCAGGTGCTGCAATTTTAATTGCAACCAGTCAGATGAAACATATTTTAGGCCTGGTGGTAACTCCGGGAGGCTCCTTTGCAAAAACCTGGTATGAAATAGTCGTGCAGCTACACCATTTGAACCCACATACCGTTTTAATTGCGACGACCACTATAGTGGTCGCGATAATCGTCAGACAGAAAGCTAAAAAATTACCGGGTTTGTTAATAGCTTTAATTGCGGCCTCTGCGCTGGCTTTTATGTTAGGTGGTGAAGATAAGGGAATAGCATTAGTGGGAGCGATTCCTTCACAGCTTCCGCCTTTTTCCATGCCGGATTTTTCTTTAGAAACTATAAGACAGTTAGCACCTGAAGCTTTTGCAGTAGCTTTATTAGGTTTGATTGAGGCCGTGTCTATATCCCGATCAGTGGCGGCAAAATCTCAGCAGCGTATTGACGGTAATCAGGAATTTATTGGTCAGGGTTTATCCAATATGGTGGGTAGTTTCTTTTCCAGTTACGCCGGCTCGGGCTCTTTTACTCGTTCTGGTATTAATTATGATGCCGGTGCACAAACACCGATGTCAGCAATTTTTGCGGCACTTTTTCTGATGCTCATCGTGTTGTTAATTGCTCCTCTGACCGCTTATATTCCTGTGGCAGCAATGGGAGGTATTATCTTAATCGTAGCCTGGAATCTTATCGAATTTAGTAAAATTAAACACCTTATTCATGCCAGTGAGTCAGAAACCGGAATATTAATAGTTACTTTTTTTGCCACGTTATTCCTTGAACTTGAATTTGCCATTTATATTGGTGTACTGCTCTCGTTAATTATTTTTCTCAACCGAACTTCAACACCGGATATTGCGTCACTTGCCCCCGATCGAGAACACCCTAAAGGAAAATTATTGCGTGTGGATCATAAACAGTTATTACAATGTCCACAGCTTAGAATAATTCGTATTGATATGTCGATATATTTTGGTTCGATTAATCATATCCAGAATAAAATTGAGGAACTTTCAGAAAACCGGGGAATTATTCATATTTTAATTTTAATGCCCAGCGTTAATTTTGTCGACACAGCAGGTGCTGAAATGCTTGCACAGGAAGCTAGAAAATTACAATCCCTGGGAGGTGCTCTGTATTTTTGCGCCATGAAAGAAAGAGTGAAAAATTTTTTACAACATGCGGGTTATATTGAAGAAATAGGTGCACACTATTTTTACGATTCTAAACCGGAGGCTATACGCAGTATCTATAAACTACTTGAAAAAGATAAGTGCCAGAGATGTCACTTAAGAATATTTTATGAATGCCAACATGATTCCACCCTGGGTGATATTCCATTAACACCACTTTAAAAAGCCAGGATATTTTTAGAAAAGACCTGCATCTTCAAGTAGAACGAGTATAGAATTTGGCTGCATAATTTAAACTCTTATCCTGTATTTATCCTGTATTTAAGTCTAGACTGTCAGCAGAGAGTGTTATCTTTAAATTCTTCTTTTAAAGAAGATGAACGGGGTGGGTTTTGGGTAAATACAGGCAGTATTTTCAGAATCTGTTTGAAAATACCAAAGAGGCAATTGTATTTTTAAATCTGCAAGGTGAAATTGTAGATGCCAATCCGGCTGCGCAGGTTTTTATGGGTTTTGATCTGGATGAATTGAAGATAGGGGATCCCTGGCGTTTTTCCAACACTGAAACTCCTGATGGTAAAGAGAGTGTAAAAGTAGCAGCCGAATATATGCAACGAGCCTATCAAGGTGAAGCGGTTAACTTTCCATGGACCCTGATGCGGGAAGATGGAAGAGAATATTATACTGAAGTGGTCTTAACCTGTGTTAAAACCTCAAAGGATACGGTATTTGTAGCCCAGATTACTGATATCTCTGATAACAAAAGAAACAGAAAACTGATTAAGGTTCAAAGTCGAATTCTGGAAGAAATTGCCAATGGTGTGGCTTTACCGGTAATTTTAGACAGCATTTGTCGTGAAATTGAACTTATGGTGCCGGGTGCAATTTCAACGGTGATGAAGCTTAATAATGATGGCTGTTCACTTAGCCTTGTAGCCGGTCCAAGTGCCCTTGGAGAAATTCGTAAAGCCTTTGAACATTTACCAATAGGCGTTGGTAATGGTTCCTGTGGTAGTGCAGCGTTTAGTGGTAAGGGTGAGTTTGTTGAGAACACCTATTCTGATGAGCGTTGGGAAAATATTCGTGATATTGCCATACAGTTTGGTGTTAAATCCTGTTGGTCTATGCCTGTTATTGGCATAAATGGTCAACCTATTGGCACAGTTGCTATATCTCAACTGGAGCAGGGACGCCCTGATGAATTTCAAACTCAAATACTGGAAAGTATGTCATCGCTAGCAGGTATGGCAATGCAAAATGATGAACGTCGTGCAAAAATGTTGGAATATGCACAGCAATTTCGTTCAATAGTAAATACATTACCCGATCTGGTTTTTATTCTGGATAAAACAGGGAAATATTTACAAATTCATGGAAGTGAAAACAAACAGACCTTATTGATGGAAAAGCAGGAAGAGTTACTGGGTCGCAAACTTCAGGAATTTTTGCCAGAGAATGAAGCCAGAACTGTACTGGATACTATAGAAAAAACAATACAGACTCAGAAACCTCAGATAATCGAATACCAGTTAAGAGTTCCTGCCGGTGATACCTGGTTTGAAGGACGAACGGCACCCATAGAATTACCAGAAACTGGCCCTGCCTGTATGTGGATCGCCAGAGATATAACGGATAAGAAAATTGCAGAAGAGACTATTGCCCATCTGGCCTATCATGATGCGCTGACAGACTTACCCAATCGCACATTGTTTATGACTACCCTGAAAAAAAATCTTTCCTATGCGGAAAGACATCAGTTATCCGGGGCTATTATGTTTATGGATCTGGATGATTTCAAAGAGATAAATGATGAATATGGTCATCATGTTGCTGATCTGGTGTTACGCAGTGTTGCTTCAAGGATAAAGGACAAACTGCGTTCTGAAGATACTATCGCCAGAATCGGAGGTGATGAGTTTGTATTGATTATCGCAGCGATAAGTGAAACTCTGGAGCAGGTAAAAAAGGAAATGAGTGCTATCGCTGAAAAAATACTTGAAACTGTTAATGAGCCTTTTGATATTTCAAATAAACAGATAAAAGCTACATGCAGTATTGGAATTTCCATTTACCCTGAAGCTTCTCTGGATGAGGAGGAGTTACTCAAAAAGGCTGATAAGGCCATGTATCAGGCAAAAAATGCCGGTAAAAATACCTATTGTTTTTATAATGAATAATTCAGAATAATGTAACCTGTTCTTTCAATTTTGCCAGGTATTGAACCTCATCCGGTGCTTTTCCCTGCTGTTGGGCTCGCCAGATAAATTCTCCAAGTATTTCCATAAAGATATGTTCGGCATCATGGGGATGTTGAACCTTAGTGACTATTTTCCGAAAAACAGAAGTAATACCTGAGGGGCGGTTGGTTGAGAGTTGTTCTCTGATCCCAAGGTGGAGCCCCATATGCAAAAATGGATTTTCATCACCGCTTGCAGTATTAAAATCTTTATCTAACTGATCATTGCTATCGCCTAAAAAGACAGGATGGTACTCAGGATGCATTTTCAGCACTTCGACAATTTCTGTTTCTAACGGGGTTAATACTTTACCTTCTTCAGCTTTGTGCCAGCTATCAAAATACATTTTTCTCAGTTGCTTACGATCATGTCCAAATATCATTTAATCAGTTTGCCTTATCAGTCAATATTTTTATTTTTATATTCACACAGATCAGAAATAACACAGCTACCACAGCGAGGTTTTCTGGCAACACAGGTATAGCGTCCGTGTAAAATTAACCAGTGATGGGCATCTTGCATATAGTCTGAAGGAATATATTTCACCAGTTTATCTTCGACTTCTCTAACATTTTTTCCTTTTGCCAGTCCAATACGGTTTGAAATTCTGAAAATATGAGTATCAACGGCCATGGTGGGCTGACCGAAGGCTGTATTTAACATCACATTAGCCGTTTTTCTACCCACTCCCGGTAGTGCTTCGAGATCTTCTCTGCTATCGGGCACCTGAGAAGCATGCTGCTCAATAAGCATTTTACAGGTTTTGATCACATTGGCTGCTTTCGAATTAAATAGCCCGATAGTTTTGATATATTTTTTTAAACCATTTTCACCCAGAGCCAGAATTGCTTCAGGTGTATTAGCTTTTGGGAATAATTTATCCGTAGCTTTGTTGACACTCACATCTGTAGCCTGTGCTGAAAGCATTACCGCGATTAATAATTCAAATGGGCTAGTATAATTGAGTTCAGTAGTGGGTTCAGGATTATGTTGTTTCAACCGTTGAAAAATTAATTTTCTTTTTTCTTTATTCATAATTTTTTTCAGGCAAGTTCAACATTTTTTACTGGCTCAGATACTGTCATTTTCTCTTTCTCCAGCTGCCGTTGGTCAAGATAATTTTTTAAAGCGATTAATAACCCCAGGCCAATAAACGCCCCCGGTGGTAGCATGGCAAAAAGAAAATGATTGTCCGTATGGAATAAAGTGATTTTTAACACTTTTGCCCATTCACCGAAAACATTTTCTGCCCCCGCAAATAGTGTGCCCTGACTGATGATTTCTCGCATCCCGCCTAGCACCATGAGTACGGCTGAAAAACCAATACCCTGCATCATGGCATCCACAAATGATGCCCAGATCCCATGGCGGGAAGCAAAGGCCTCAGCCCGCCCGATAATGATACAGTTGGTGACAATTAAAGGAATAAATATACCGAGAATAATATAAACATCATATACAAAGGCATTCATCAATAGTTGCACATTGGTGACAAAAGAAGCGATTAAAATGACAAAAATCGGAATGCGGATTTCTCTTGGGATTATGTTGCGCACCATGGAAATGGTAACATTAGAACCGACTAACACCATGGTTGTAGCAAAACCCATGACCCAACCATTTACCAGAGTACCGGTTACTGCCAGCATCGGACAAAGCCCCAGCACCTGTACCAGTGCCGGGTTATTTTTCCACAAACCATCTATGGCTATTTTTGAAAAACCGGGATCACTCATCTGATTTCTCCTGACAATTGGATTTTAAAGTATATAATCGGTCATGATTAAGATGAACATATTGTAATGTTTTTAAAACAGCTTTTACCACTGCTCTTGGTGTAATAGTTGCTCCGGTGAGTGCATCAAATTCACCCCCGTCTTTTTTAACTTTCCAGTGTTTCTCATTGAGATTATCTAACGAACGCCCGAGGAAGATATCCAGCCAGTGACTTTTACGATATTCAATTTGATCACCGAGGCCGGGGGTTTCGTTATGTTGTAAGACACGCACACCGGCAATTTCATTTTTTTCATTCACACCTACCACCAGATCAATAGCACCATTATAGCCATCGGCTGCTACCGTTTGAATAAAAAGTGCAATGGGCTGGTTATTTTTTCTTGCTCTGAATATGGGAGTAAGCTCCTTACTTCCGAGTAACTCATTATCTTTTTGCAGGATACAGTCCCGATAAAGATCATTATCATAACTATCAGCAGGGATAATCTGGTGTAGAATTTTTTCCAGTGCCCGTTCTTTTTCAGATTCGATACGATCCCGCGTGAGTAAGTCGGTAAACGCCACCAGAGCGGTAGAGATCATGGCAAATATTGCCAGGATAATACTGTTTTTATAAATAGAATGTGAAATCATACGTTATCACCTTCTTCAATGGGTTCGACTGTTTTTCTGTGACCGTAACTGACCGGTACGGTAAAATGATCAATGGTAGGTGCAGCCAGATTCATCAATAATACAGCAAAGGCCACCGCATCCGGATAGCCCCCGAATTCGCGTATAATATAAATCAGGATACCGATCCCAATTCCAAAATAGAGTCGACCTCGAGGAGAGGTAGCTGCAGAAACCGGATCGGTTGCGATAAAAAAAGCACCTAACATAGTTGCACCGGAAAATAACTGAATCATGGTCGGTGTATAACCATTGGGGGTTATCATGTTAAAAAGTACTGACAGGATAAAGATGGTAGCAAGCATGGCTACGGGAATTTGCCAGCCGATGACCTTACGACCAATAAGAAAAAGCCCGCCGAATAAATAACCTAAATTAACCAGACCCCAGCCTTTGCCAGCAAAGTTTCCAAAAATTTCGTTTTGCATACTTTCGCTTGTCATAAACCCTGCACCCAGGTCGGTTTTTAATTTATCCAGCGGCGTGGCCAGAGTAAAACCATCAATCCCGGTTCGCAAGGTTGTGGCATCAAAACCCGCAATGGTGTGCCCGCTGAATATCATGGATAAACTGTCCATAAACCCAAATGGATGGCTCAGTAATTCTTTCGGGGGCAGCCAGGCGGTCATTTGTAGAGGGAAGGAAATAAGTACCAATACATAACCAACCATGGCCGGATTAAACGGGTTATACCCCAATCCACCATAAATATGCTTGGCAAAAACAATGGCGAAGGTTACTGCGGTAAAGGTAATCCACCAGGGGGCAATAGAGGGTACGGCCAGGCCTAACAACATACCGGTAACTAATGCGGAACCATCCAGTAGCGTTGGTACAATGGGTCGGTCACGCCATTTAAGAATAAGCGCCTCAGTACCCGCAGCAATCATCATTGCCCAGATCACATTAATGATAACGCCCCAGCCGAAAAACCAGGTCTGGATCAGCATACCGGGAATGAGTGCCAGCATAACCGTGAGCATCATCACTGAGACCTGATTATGGCCAACACTGTGAGGGGCGGGTGTTTTATAGAATTTCATCTCAGACACCACCGTTTTTATCCTGTACATTGTTTGTTGAATGTTGCTGGTGTTCAGTTTCTGCTAAGGTTTCTCGGGACGCTTTTCTGGCTTTTACCCGGGCAACCGCATCGGCAACAGACTGTTTTTTTATTTCGTCGGTGAGACCATCCTGTTGCTCGCGTTGTAATTTTCTTCTTTTGGCTTCTTCGGCCCTTTGTAATCGACGGGCGGCTTTTTCCTGTTCCTGCTTTGCCAGTCTGGCCAGTTTCTTTTCGTGTCGAATTCGTGCCTGTTCGATCTGTTGCTGCTGTAATTTTTTGGCTTTCAGAGAATCTTTGGCATAGCGGTAATAGTCCACTAGCGGCAGATGGCTCGGGCAAACCCATGAGCAGGCGCCACATTCAATACAGTCAAATAAATTGAGTGCTTCGGCCTTCTCCCAGGCTTCTGATTTACTGTGCCAGTAAAGTTGTTGTGGTAAAAGGCTGGCAGGGCAGACTTCGGTACACAAGCCACATCGGATACAGGGTGATGCTGGTGGTGGTGGTGGAAGCTCGGACACCGAGGGTACAATCAGGCAATTAGTTGTTTTAGAAACCGGTATACGCCCATCGTTAATATTACTACCCATCATGGGGCCACCCATAATAATCTGGTGGATCTGCTCAAAATCTACGCCCGCCTGAACAAGCAAATCTTCTATGGGCATACCAATAGGAACGCAATAATTTCCTGGTGTCGCAACTTTTTCTCCAGTCACTGTGACTAATCTTGAGATAAGTGGTTTATCTTCAACCAGTGCTTCAAAAACAGCTACAGTGGTTGCCACATTTTGAACCGAGAAACCAATGCTGGCCGGGAATTGAGCCACAGGAACCTGTCGTCCTGAAACTATTTCGATCAATTGTTTTTCTCCACCGGAGGGGTAGCGAGTGGGTATTTCAATAATAGCTATGGCGACGTCCAGCTGGTTACGAGCAGTACGCAATGCTTTGATAGCTTCAGGCTTATTGTCTTCGATCACGATTTGAATTTTACTAACATTGAGACATTTGGCAATGATAAGTGCACCGTGCAGGATAGCCTGTGGCTGATTTTGCATGAGTCCATCATCACAGCTGATATAAGGTTCGCATTCTGCGCCATTAATTAATAAAGTATGCAGTTTTTTATGGGCGGGTAAAGAAAGAGCGCTTTTAATTTTTGTGGCTGTGGGGAAACCTGCCCCCCCCATACCGATAATACCGGCCTGAAAGATTTTTTGAATATTGTCGTATTTATCCGCGGTTAAAATGTCATCCAGAGTAGAAGGTCTGCGTGGTTGCCATTCATCTTTGCCATCAGGTTTTAACACCAGCATGGGCTCGGCAATAGCTGAGGGATGCTGGTCAGGGATCTGTTCGATTGAAATGACCTCACAGGAAGTCGGGGCATGTTGCGGTGGGAATCGCCCGGTTTCATCTTCAGTCAATGCCTGTCCTTTTAGTACTCGATCACCTGCTTTAACTAATGAGAGTAATGCTGACCCATCAGGTGTTGTCAGTGGAATATGTAAACGTTGGGGTAGATGGGTTTCAATACACACCTTGTGTATTTTAATATTATCGGCTGAAATTTTATTTTCCGGCGGGTGTATTCCTCCATGAAATTTGTGCAATAAAATATGGTCCAGTGCTTCATGCGGGCTGGCAGGAGGCAAAATAGCCGAGGGCGAATTCGATTCAGTTGTGCTCACCTTAATGGATTCAGAAGTCGTCATTATTGTACCCACTGCACCGGAATGATTTGTGATTGGGTATAAAATTGTTCAGACGGTTTCTCATGATGCCAGGCGGCGATACCGGTTTTTGCGGGTATGATATCAATACAGTCTGTGGGGCAAACCGGTATACAAAGATCACAGCCGGTACAGTTTTGGGCAATAATGGTGTGCATTTGTTTGGCCGCTCCCAAAATAGCATCTACCGGACAGGCCTGTATACATTTGGTACAGCCAATACAATCCGCTTCACGGATTATCACCACGGTCGGTTCCGGACTGGCTTCTTTACCGGGTTCGAGCGGTTCGGGATCAACACCCAGTAAATCGGCAATATCTTCCATGGTATCTTCACCGCCCGGCACACATTTATTGATAGGGGCTTCACCCGCGGCGATAGCTTCCGCATAGGGTTTACAACCGGGGTAATCACATTGGCCGCATTGCGTCTGCGGTAACAGGGCATCAATCTGTTCTACCAGAGGATTGCCTTCCACTTTAAATTTGACTGCCGAGTAGCCTAGAATTGCACCAAAAATCAACCCCATGCTGATAAGTATAATGACCGCAGATAAGATACTCATCGCGGCCTAACCCTTCACTAACCCGGAAAAACCCATAAAGGCGAGAGACATCAGTCCTGCAGTAATCAGCGCAATTGCCGGGCCTTTAAAAACGGTGGGAACTTCAGCCACTTCGATACGCTCACGCATGGCGGCAAACAGTACCAGCACCAGAGAAAAACCAAGCGCAGCACCAAAGCCATATATGAGGGATGACATAAAATCATGGTTCTCATTTACGTTCAGCAGAGCAACACCCAACACGGCACAGTTGGTGGTGATGAGGGGCAAAAATATACCGAGCAGCTGATAAAGTAACGGACTGGTTTTATGAATAACCATTTCGGTAAACTGCACCACTACCGCAATCACCAGAATAAAGGATAGGGTCCGCAGGTACATCAGATCGAAAGGTTTTAATAAATAATGATCCACCAGATAGCTGGCTACTGATGCCAGAGTCAATACAAAGGTGGTGGCTACCGCCATACCGATGGCTGTTTCCACTTTATTCGATACACCCATAAATGGGCATAGCCCTAAAAATTTTACCAGTACAAAGTTATTCACCAGTACCGTGCCAATAAATAATAACAGATAATCAGTCATTTTCAGGCTCTGTTTTTTTGCTGTCTGTTTCAGAATTAGTCGGGTGTTTTGACCTGGTACGCGGCTTTATTTTAATTAAAAAAGCACTTCCTATGGCAAAAAATGCAACCCACATTATTAGCACAGGTATAAGCCCGTGAAGTAACGCAGAAGGTACTTTTTGCTCCATCTCAAAAATCGTTACCAGAGCAGCCGGTGCCCAGTTTGAACTCCCGCTTTCAATGGGTAAGGGCGCAAACATGATCGCCGCAATTAACGTAAGTAAAAATAATAAAAACCAGTGTGAGAGTTTTCTCAGCGGATAATAAATCAGGCCAATAGAAAACAGACCGACGGCAATGTATAAAAGCCAGACCTGCCACATGGGCCACCCGGCGCCACTAAACATTGATGCTGCTCCTGTTTATTCCTCTCATTTATTTAATTCTCATGCCAGCTGTTGCACCTTCATCCGGGCTGAGTAAAAAAATATCTTCACCACCGGGTCCTGCTGCCAGCACCATCCCCTGAGATTCGCCAAAACGCATTTTACGCGGTTGTAGATTGGCTATCATCACAGTCAGTTTGCCTTGCAGATCTTCTGGTGAATAAGCAGATTTAATACCGGCAAATACCTGACGCTGCTCATTACCAATATCCAGCACCAGTTTGAGTAATTTATCCGCACCTTCAATGTGTTCAGCGCTTAAAATTTTGGCGATACGTAAATCAATTTTGGCAAAATCGTCGATGGTTATCATCTCTGCAATGGCATCCACAGCGGGGGTATCATCCTGCATTTTATTTTCAGTCTTATTTTGCGCTTCGTTTTGTTCTTTCGAATCCTGCAAAATATTTTCAATGGCGCTGCTTTCAATGCGTTGCATCATCGGCTTGAATTTTTCTATATCATGATCAGTCAGTATGTTATGAATACTGTCCCAATGCAGGGGCGTCACCCGTAAAAACGCTTCAGTTTTTTTAGCCAGCTCGGGTAATACCGGTTTCAAATAGGTCACCAGAATTTTAAAAGCATTGAGTGCGGTGGTGCAAACTTCATGGGCCTGTGAAAGTGTATCTTCTGTTTTAACCAGTACCCAGGGCGCTTTTTCAGCAATATACTGGTTGGCCAGATCCGCCAGACGCATGATTTCACGAATGGCTTTACTG
>DRNA01000374.1 GCA_011322365.1 Aeromonadales bacterium
AATGAAATTTTCTTTATCAAACATCCGATCTTTTTTCTTTTAATGGCGCAAGTAACAGGTAAAATATCCAGGCAAACCATGAGACAAAAAACATCGCCAATAGCCAGGCCAGTTTTTCATTACCTGAAGTTTTATCAGAAGTGCCCACCAGAATAAACGGTAATAACCAGATAAACAACCAAATTAGTAAGGGTAACAATCCCATGCCAATACTAAAACCCATGTCCATTTTTGAATCCTTTTAAATATGATGAAAGTCGTACTAATTTGCCATTAAAATGTACTTAAAGCAAGTGTCAGGATAAGCTATGTTAATCTTCATAAGAAATCATTGCCCAGTATAGAGTGTTTTTTAAGTCTAAGATGACTTATCAGAATGACGCTCATAAGCTTCCACTACTTTTTGAACTACATCATGGCGAACTACATCGGCTGATTGAAAAAAGGTAAATGCTATACTTTTGATATTTTGAAGAACATCAATAGTATTTCTTAAACCTGATTTCTGCCCTTTGGGTAAATCAGTTTGAGTAATATCTCCAGTGATAACTGCCCTTGAATTAAAGCCTATTCTGGTGAGAAACATTTTCATCTGTTCAGGTGAGGTATTCTGACTTTCATCCAATATAATAAATGCATCATTTAATGTGCGTCCTCGCATGTAAGCGAGTGGGGCAACTTCAATAATATTGCGCTCCATATATTTATCGACTTTTTCAAAGCCTAGCATTTCATAAAGAGCATCGTACAAAGGGCGTAAATAAGGATCGACTTTCTGAGCCAGATCGCCAGGTAAAAATCCTAAACGTTCCCCGGCTTCCACAGCCGGTCTGGTGAGGACAATTCTTCTAACATCCTGCCGCTCCAGTGCGTCTACCGCACAGGCTACAGCCAGATAGGTTTTACCTGTTCCGGCCGGTCCAATACCAAAACTGATATCATTTCTCTGGATTTGAGAAACGTATTGCTGTTGGTGCATCCCTCTTGGGCGAATTAAACCACGTTTGGTTTTTATAACCAGGCCTGAATCCTGATAATCCCCACGATTTTGCTCCATATCCGCCAATAGATGTTGTATGGCCACATGAACATGATCCGTTTTAAATTCAGAATTGTTTTGAGTATCAGTATAGAGTTGTTGCAGTAACGCTTTAACATCATTGATACTCTCTTTATCTCCAATCACATTAAAGCTATTAGCGCGATTATTGATTTCCACACCCATGCGTCGTTCGATTAAACGTAAATTTTCATCCAGATGTCCGGATAATACCGATAATCTCTGGTTGTCCTGTGGAGAGAATTTAAATTCGATACTGGAGAGTTGACTCAAAATTTTTATACCTTTAACGTATTGCTAATTTAATAATTTTCCACGAAGAGAATTTGCAAAAACCTCGGTAATTTCTACATTGACAAAATCTCCTATCAAGGTATGAGGACCTGCAAAGTTAACCGCCCTGTTATTCTCTGTTCGTCCTTTAAGTTCCATAATATCTTTTTTTGAAGGACCTTCAACTAGTACTTTCTGTACAGTACCTACCATATCTCGAGCTATTTTCTGTGCCTGCTGATTTATTCTATCCTGTAATATAGCCAGTCGCTTTTTCTTAATCTCCATGGGTACATCATCAGGAAGCTCAGCAGCTGGTGTTCCTGGTCGCTGGCTATAAATAAAACTAAAGCTCAGGTCAAAATTAATATCTGCAATCAAATTCATTGTCTGCTCAAAATCAGCATCAGTCTCACCTGGAAAACCGATGATAAAATCAGAAGACATGCAGATATCTGGACGAACCCTTTTAAGTCTGCGGATTTTTGATTTATATTCCAGTATGGTATGGCCTCGTTTCATCATCGCTAGGATTCGATCCGATCCACTTTGCACGGGCAAATGCAAATGACTCACCAACTCTGGCACCTCTGCATACACATCAATAAGGTTATCAGAAAATTCTACTGGATGAGAAGTGGTAAAACGGATACGATCAATACCATCAATTTCCGCCACCAGTGAAATCAGCTCCGCCAGATCAGCTATCTGATTTTTATGGGTTTTGCCGCGATAAGCATTTACATTTTGTCCTAATAAATTTACTTCACGTACACCCTGCGAAGCCAGTTCAAAAACTTCTTCAACTATATCATCAACTGGTCGACTAACTTCTTCGCCCCGCGTATAGGGTACAACACAGAAAGTACAATATTTACTACAACCTTCCATAATAGATACAAAGGCGGACGGACCGTCGGATTTTGGTTCTGGCAGATGATCAAACTTTTCTATTTCCGGAAAAGACACGTCCACAACCGGAATATGATCGGCAACATTCTGGTTGATCATCTCAGGGAGTCGATGCAGTGTTTGCGGCCCAAAAATAAGATCAACGTAAGGGGCTCTTTTGCGTATCGCCTCTCCTTCCTGGCTGGCTACACAACCACCTACACCAATAACCAGATCAGGATTTTTTTCCTTTAAAGGACGCCATTGTCCCAACTGTGAAAACACTTTTTCTTGTGCTTTTTCTCTTATAGAACAGGTGTTTAACAGCAAAAAATCAGCCTCGGAAGGCTCTTCAGTCAATTCCAGGGCATGAGTGGTATTCAGTAGATCAGCCATACGGGATGAATCGTATTCGTTCATCTGGCAACCCCAGGTTTTGATAAACAACTTCTTAGCCATAGATAAGTTTACGCGATATTAAAATAAGGGGCGCTATTATAACATTGTTACTAAATTTCACATAGCCAGATATATACCCCAAATTCTAGTACAGTAAGGTAGGTCATAATGCAGGTTTCAGTGGGATTTAAAAAGGTACTTGTGTTAATCGATGTCTATCTTTCGGATCTGCCCAACAGTTGAGTTTAATTCCTTTAACTCTTTACTGTCCATCAGTTCAGCCGCCGTTCGTTCAGCCGCTTTTTTAAATAATTCAATAGATGCTTCTCTTAAGCCTTTTCTAATTATCGCAAGCTTTTTATCATCTACATCATCGGAATAGGGGATTTCATTCAGATCATCTAACATCTGCCTTGCTCGGTGATATATCCATTTCCGCATTTGTGGGGACGACATAACTGGCTCCTGAACCATTTCAATTACTTCCTGTAATCATAGTACAATTTCTGCTTTTCTCCATCATCACTTCTGCTTACCTCTACTAATTTGTTTAAGGCCTGATGTAGAAATCACAGTTTTTGATGTAAATATCCAGAAATTAGGTTATCTTAATGTCTTAGTAGAGGAGTTCACTCTCCTTTTGGGTGGGAAATACCCGTTCTGAGACAGGAAACCGGAGGCTAGAAATGACCATGCCAAGAATTATACTTATCGCTATTTTTTTACTTTCCAGCAATATATCCAGAGCATCAGAAGCTAAGCTGAAGCTAAACAAATCGCAGTCAAAAATAAGTTTCATTTCAGTGAAAAAAGAAATTATCGCGGAAATAAATTACTTTAACAGGTTTAATGTTTCCATGTCGGATAATGGACAATTCACACTGACGATTGATCTAACCTCGGTTGATACTCATATCCCTGTTCGTGACAACCGCATTAGAAATTTCCTTTTCGAAACTATCCGCTTTCCACAGGCTCGTTTTCAAGGTAGCGTTTCTCCCAGCATCTATACTAATCTTAAATCTGGACAATTTGTTAATACTATCATTGAGGGGTCCTTGTATTTACATGGTATTCAGAAAAAAATTGCTGTTCCGGTTAAAATAATTAAACTTGCTAATGGACAGCTTAACGTTTTTAATACTGAACGGTATTTGTTAAATGCAAACAGTTTCGGCTTAAAAAACGGTATCGATAAATTAAAATCCATAGCAAAATTAAATGCTATCAACGCTGTAATTCCGATTTCATTTGATTTTTATTTTAAAGAATAAAAAAGAACAACGAATCCCTGGGTAAATAGACTCCGACTAAGTCGGGGGCTATTATTTCAACTCAAAACTTGCAACTAAATTTACAGTTATTCTTTCGTCAGAGCAATTAACGAAGATATTGCACCAGCCAGTTCCGGATCTCGGGCGTTGGCAATATCTTCCTGCCGACGACTGATTTTAATGTCAGGAACTACTTTATAAGCCTTGTCAGAACTTTGTATCCTGGCAACCGGAACTGAGATTTGTAAACCAGTATTGGGAAGCGTCATCAGTATTGGATATCCATACTGAATCCCTACCAGGCTGCCTGCATCTTCACCCACAATGACACCACGTCCACTTTGCTGAATATAATCTACAAATAATGCACACGCCGAAAAACAGTGTCCATTGGTAATCACCCCCAGAGCACCCTGGTAACGGTTATCCGTAGGTTGTAATGGTTCCGGTTTAATTTGTTGTTCAATAACCTCACCATTACTTCCAAACAACAGGTCCCAGTTCCAGCCACTTAAATATTCTGTGGGTAGCCAGTCCAATTTTGATCCCAGTTTTTCTCTTTTTGCCTGTTTTACTCGTTTACGATTTAAGGATCTAAATGCTTTACTGTTTTTCAAGGTAATCTTCTTTGTCCATTGTATTGATTTATCTTCCAGAAAAGATAATAAGGTAAGAACATTATCACCTATTCCTCCGGAATTATAACGTAAATCAATAACCAGCTTATTTATCCCTTTTTGAGTAAGTTCTGGAAAAATTTTATTCAGATAATTTTTGAATTTCTCAGGAGGGGATTCAAAATCGGTTAACCATAAAATAGCTACATCATTATCAAGATATCGAATACCATAGCGTATAAATTCATTTCCTTTAGCCTGGGTTTCAGATTTATCCTGGGTTTCAGGTATTGTTACGGCTGAAATTTTTTGTTGAGGATAATAGGTTTTAGTTTTCAGATAACCTAAACGCCACTCTAGAGTAAAAGGCGCTTTGAGGCCCAGTTCTCTGGTGAGTAGTTGTTCAAAATTAACCTGGATTAATCGTCTTTGGCCTGCCGCTGTTTCTTTTGGAACAAATCGTGACATATTTGCAATGAGCTGTTCTATCCCTATGCCATTGATTGAAAGAATTTCTGCACCCGAAGGAATGATTTCCCTTTCACTCATATCTTTTGCAACAAAAATACCTTCTTCTTCACAAAGTACCAGCAAGGGGAAGAATTCATTGTAAAAACCATCTGTCTGTGAAAGGTTATTGGGATAAATTAACTGACTGTGTATTTCTCCTAACGAAGCCACAAGTGGTGCGAAATCTCGGAAAACATCTAAACGACTTTGTAACCAGAAATTATTTTCTATAGTATTTTGCAGTTTTTTCTGGAAGTCTTTTTCAGAAATATTTTCCCAGGCAGAAATATCGACATCTTTTAAAATTCTTAGCAGGTAAGCTGCATCCTGCTTAACTTCAGAGGGACTGAATACAGTAATCTTGTGATAATCAACATGACGGGTCTGGCAGGCAGTTAATTGTAGAAACAAAAAAGCCATGAGAGCAGTTTTCATCGACAGAAATCGAGTTATGAACTGCTTCACATGGCCTCCGGTAATATAAAATGTATTCCTCTGGAACTATACCCTTTTTGATTCCCTTAAGACAAATATGTTTCAATTAAGGCCGAAATCCATATCAATAGAATTTCGGCCTTAATATAACCATCTCTGGATGTCTTATTCAGCTGTGTCAGTTGATGTTTCAGTGGCCGCCTTATCCTCTTCGCTCACTTCTTTCATACTCAAACGTACACGCCCCTGACGATCAATTTCAATCAACTTCACCTTAACTTCCTGCCCTTCCTTGAGGTAATCACTGACTTTATTGACACGCTCTTCTGCAATTTGAGAGATGTGGACCAAACCATCTTTACCGGGAGCAATAGTAACAAAAGCTCCAAAATCAACGATTCTGGCCACTTTACCATTATAAATCTGACCTGGTTCCAAATCGCGCGTGATATCTTCAATACGTTTAACGGCAGCTTCGGCTGCAGAAGCATCAACGGCTGCAACTTTAATGGTACCATCGTCATCAATATCAATAGATGCACCCGTTTCTTCAGTAATTGAACGGATAGTCGCACCACCTTTACCAATAACATCACGAATTTTGTCAGGATTGATTTTCAAAGTGGTAATACGGGGAGCATGTTCAGACACATCATTTCGAGGATTTTCAATGGCCTGATTCATTACACCTAAAATGTGTAAACGTGCGCCCTGTGCCTGAGTCAATGCTTCTTCCATAATGCCCTGAGTAATACCATCAATTTTTATATCCATTTGCAATGCAGTAATACCCTCTTCGGTACCCGCCACCTTAAAGTCCATATCGCCCAGATGGTCTTCATCACCTAAAATATCAGATAGTACTACATGGCGGTCGCCTTCTTTTACCAGACCCATAGCAATACCTGCAACAGGTGCTTTAATAGGCACACCTGCATCCATCAATGCCAGGGAAGTACCACAAACACTTGCCATTGAACTTGAACCATTGGATTCAGTAATTTCAGAAACTACCCGAATTGTGTAGCTGAAATCTTCAGGTGCTGGTAACACCGCAGCAATACCTCGACGAGCCAGACGACCATGACCAATTTCACGACGTTTGGGGCTTCCCATAAAGCCAGCTTCCCCAACACAATAAGGAGGGAAATTGTAATGCAGCATAAATGTGTCATCGAATTTTCCGGTCAGCGCATCGATCATCTGTGCATCGCGGGCCGTACCTAGTGTAGTGGTTACAATCGCCTGTGTTTCGCCACGGGTAAACAGGGCAGAACCATGAGTTCGGGCCAGAACACCCACCTGAACATTCAATGCCCGGATCATATCGTGGTCACGACCATCAATACGTGGTTTACCGGAAACAACCTGCTCACGAACAATCGTTTTTTCCAGATCATGAAATAATTCTTTGATCTCACCACTGTTGTCATCTTCTTCATTAACCAGTTTAGCGACAACCTCGTCACGGATCTCATGAATTTTATCCTGACGAGCCAGCTTGTCAGCAATGGTATAAGCAGCAGCCACGGCTTCACTTGCTTCAGCAGCAATTTTCGCAATCAATTCTTCATTCTTCTCTGGTGCTTTCCAGTCCCAGGTTGGTTTTGCTGTGCCGTCAGCAAATTCTTTAATGGCTGAGATAATGGTTTGTAGCTGTTCATGGCCGAACATAACTGCACCCAACATAATAGATTCGGAGAGTTCTTTAGCTTCAGATTCAACCATCAATACCGCTTTATCAGTACCAGCAACTACAAGTTCAAGTTTAGAATCTTCAAGAGCTGTCATACTGGGGTTAAGAACGTACTCATCATTAATGTAACCCACTCGAACAGCACCAATGGGGCCACTGAAGGGAATACCCGAAATGGCCATTGCCGCAGAGGCGCCTATCATAGCAACCATATCGGACTGTACTTCAGGGTTTAATGACATAACAGTTGCGATTACCTGTACTTCATTCATAAAACCGTCTGGAAATAATGGTCTCAATGGTCGATCCATTAAGCGACTGGTTAATGTTTCATGCTCCGAAGGAATACCTTCACGCTTTTTGTAGCCACCAGGAATTTTACCTGCAGCATAACTTTTTTCTATATAATTAACCGTTAAGGGGAAAAAACTCTGTCCGGGTTTGGCTTCTTTTTTACCCACAACAGTGACTAATACTTCGGTGTCATCAACATTAACTAAAACGGCACCTGATGCCTGTCTGGCAATTCTGCCTGTTTCTAATGTGACGGTATGTTTTCCTAATTGAAATTGTTTTATTACTGGATTCACGTTTATTTTCCTATTTCTCTTATCACTTGTTTAACTTACTTTATTTACGTTTATTCTTTCAACTTGCTGACATCAATAATGACAAAAAGGGGCTAAAGCCCCTTTTTGAAATGCCTTATCGGCGTAAACCTAATCTTTTAATCAGATCGGCATATCGTTCAATACTTTTACCTTTGAGGTAATCGAGTAATTTACGACGCTGGCTAACCATACGTAATAAACCACGACGAGAATGGTGATCCTGATTGTTATTTTTGAAATGCGACTGCAAATCATTAATACGGTGTGTTAATAATGCAACCTGTACTTCTGGAGAACCGGTATCTCCCTTACCCTGTGCATAATCTGCAACGATCTTAGCTTTTGCTTCAGCATTAAGTGCCATAGTGATCTACCTCTTTTATATGTGATTAAAGCTACAACCAATCACTATTTCAGTCGTAGCACGAATAAGCGGGCGTATTCTACCCGATCAGCTAACACATAACAATGAATATACTGCAATAAAATCATGAAAAATATCAATAAACACCCTGTTCTGGAAGGTTAATCACCTCGTCTACAAAACAAAGCAGTTAACGAAAATAACTGATACCGAAGATTAATTACTCACCAATATCCTTCTTATATTTACTTTTAACATAATTAACTTGTAAAAGTTACATATTGTGTATTATAATCATCTTCTCCTTTTAATCCGGGCCGATGGAAAAACCTCAGGCTGATGATTTTATTTAAAACAAAGGGGCATGAATTTAGGTGATTGGTGGCATTTTGATGGTTGATTTATTTAGCAATAGCCATTTCACCTTGCAGTTTTGCAGCTTAAAAACTTTTTCAGGTCTTTTTGCAGCAATATTTATTTTATCTCCCAACGAAAGTTTGCGCCTCGCTCACTTACCAATGGGATTAACTTCAGGAGTACTTTTATGAAAAATAATACTATGATGACAATAACGCTTTGTATCCTCACTTTAATAATTGCAAGCCCACTAGCTAAAGCACAGAACAAAACCAACTGGTTTGGTGGAGACGTTTACGATGGCTCTCCAGCATTGAACGTTACCTCAGCATTGGTAAAATCAGGCGGTGGAGCCACTAATTTCAAATTTAGCACTGCTTTAGTTTCCATGCTAGGTGAGAAAATTGTTAATGCGGAAGTCCAAAAGCTGACTAAACAGTATGGGAAAGAAAATGTGGCCACTTTTTTAACTGGAATGACCTTTGCCGTTAAAAGTGCATTGAAACATGCAACCAAAGCAGGAATAAAACTTCCTGCCTCAGCTGAAAATCTGAAAGGTATAACTTTAGCTAAAGCCCTTGTTACTGCCGGTACAGCAGAAGATGGAACATGGTGGTCTGGTCAGTTATTTGATAAAGCCCTTTCAAATCAAATTCACAACCTGGTAATGGCTGATATTGAAGCTACACATGGCCATTCGGTGGACATGATGACCCACAGAATCCTTAACCAGGCAATGTATGATGTGGCTCAGGCTCTCGGATATAAAGATGTAAAACTTGCCTCTCTGCACTAAGCATAAATTCCCATCCACTAAATAAACCTGTGGGTGGGCATTGTTTACAGGACTAAAAGGCCCTTATGCTAATCCCACTGGTATCGAACAAAATATCATACGTGGAAATGTAAGTCATAAATCTGGGCTACATTCTGATTTGAAACTAATGTAACCGTCGAGCACGAAGTATCAAGCTGGCTAATAATTTTTGATTATTATTATCCGTTTCTTTACGAAGTTGTTTTTCAAGTAAAACCCTATCTTCTTTACCTAACGAATAGTTGATCTTTTTTAAGCTATTCAATGAATGATTCCTGATTGATCTATTATTTGACTTAGTCACCACGGAAAGTAACTGTTTTTTTACAATATCATCCGTCCTGGCCGCTTTACCTAATAAATCCAGAATAATTCCTCTGGTTTCCGGATTTTTTTCTGACTGGATTTTCTCAATATAGAATTGACTGTTTGCACTAACATAGGGGATTTGTTCTAAAGCAATCCATGCAGATTGTTTTGTTATGACAGACTCCTGAATCAATCCGGATATTAAAATTTCAAGTCCGGTCTCATCAATGCTTTTTCCAAGATTTCCTATTGCCATAAACCATGAAGCCTGTAATTTACCTTCACTGTTATTAGCCTGGTGATAAATAAATTGTTTGATGTCTTCAGATTGTAAAGGTGATTGAACGCGTCTGCGGCTCGCTATCGCTCCCAAAGCTCTTACCAGCAACAAGGACTCATTATTCCCGGGTGTGGTGTACATCATATCAATAACATGATTTTTAAGAATTTGCAGGCTTTCGGGGCTCAGAGCAGCCGAAGTGCTCACTAAAGCCATAACGGCACGATATGAATTTTTTCTTGATAGCGGCGTAGCAATCATCTTTGCCAGCGCACTTACAGAATCAATACTGTTTATTCGATCAAGTGACCAGATTATTTTACTGCTTAACTTATCATCCATTTCATATTGGCTTAAATAGTCTGCTAAAAATGGCCACAAATCAGATCTGGATTTCATTTCGGCTAAAAAAGAGGCTTTGTTATTCAGGGTTCCAGAAAGTTTTTTGAGTAAAATGGCCAGTTCTTTCATGGCTTGTTGCTGTGAAATTTTGGGCTTATCAATATACCCCGGCCAGGATTCCAGACTGTCTGTCAATGAATAAAAATAATGCCCGGCAGGCAAAGACAAACTATCATCTAACCGAATACTAAAATTCACTGTCGCATCAACATAGGCATCTTTTGATAACACGCTCCTGATGGTTTCTACACCATTAGCCTGCTGATAAAAACAATTTGCCTTTGAAGGGTCTATCGAAAAACTAAATAAACTCTGACTGAGCAGTAAGCGTGTGTTGTTGTCAGAGTATCCCAGATTAACTTTATCAAAAGTGTGATTGCTATTTTCAGATTTTTCTATATTGGCCTGATAATAGCCATTGCCATTGCGATATTGATATTCACCCGACCTTTGCGCATATTGAAACAAATCAAAAAACGACAGGTATTCTTTAATGATTTTTTGATCGTTTACAGTTGACAATAAATCCACCAGTTCACCGGTTTGCTGATTCACCACCACTAAAAATGGATGCTTATAGCGCTCTCCTATTTCCGTTTTAGCACCATTTACTATGCTATTGACTGGAATGGCCAGAAAAATATAAGCTCGAACATGTGGAATCAGTTTTTCTTTCAGTAACGATATCAAATGATTTGATATCGTTACTTCCTTAACATGGATATCCATTTCCATACTTATTTTTTTTCTGTCAATTTTCTCCGACAAAGCTACGGACAGATTCATCTTTTGAGTCAGGTGATATATCGAATAGCAATAATTATTATTTTTTTGGCCAGCACCTTGTAAAGAGCCAACGTTAAATAATAGTAAACCAGCTAGAAGAAAAAAATAATTTAGCCTGCCTTTCATTTTTTGCTCCCTTTTTGTTAAATATCGATAACTGTAGCGGAAACTTCACCTGAAAATACATTCGCATTTAAATTAAAAAGATAATCCGAACTGAACAGAGATTTTTCTTTCCTCACAGTTTCACCAAAATCTCTACAAAAACACACTCGAGGATATTCAACAAAGGCAGTTATTTCACCTTTCAATACTTTAATGTTGATATCGAGTTTACTATTAACTTCAAAACGCATCTTGGGTAGAAGAGGCAAAGTGGGTGAGCTTGCTGTAAACTGCCCTCCCGCGGCAAAATTCACCTTTTTATTTATCAGTTCCAGTTCAGCTTCAACGCCCGCAGATGCAACAAAAGCATCCAATTCAGCACTCACAAAAGCGGCTAATACAAATTTTGATTCTAATGATGTATTTAAACCCACACCCTGTGAAGTGAGGTTGCCTTTCAGGCTCAATTCGCCTGACGCTCCTCCCTTTATGGTGACCGGGATGGCAACAATTGTAATGGTGGCACTAAATAATTCTTCATCAAAATCACCTTTTCCCAAATCCAGATTTGCCAGTTCTGTAATAGTACGTGACTGTTCATCACTGATTAACGTATTAATATCTTCAAGAGGATTATAACTTTCCACTACCGTTGTTTTCTTCAATTCACCCACTGTTGATGAAACGCCAATAAGACTGAACGATGCCTTAGCACCATTTTCTACTTCAACGGGACGTAGATTGCCCGCGACCACAGAAATTTGCTTTGATAAATAGCGTTTATAAGCAAAACTTGCCGATGCTAATTCCGCAGTACTTCCAAACAGGTCAACCGATAAGTTGGCAAAGCCATCGGTGTTTATACCGATTACAGGCATATAATCAACATATGCCTGTCCACCATAACTCAAAGTGACCTGAGCACGACCTGAGTCACCGAAACTTGATGTCACAGACTCTCCTACAAAAAATAATCTTCCATTACTATCAAGATCCAGACCACTTGAGTCTCTGAAAAAATCGCTGGCAGCCACTGGATCATAATTTAATATCACCGGTTTAATTGCGGCAGTTGAAAATTCTACATCCAGATAAGCAGGAAACGAATCAAGTCTTATCTTATCCTCATCAAAAATAAAGCGTTGTGCATCAATAGCCACTTCAGGTGTATCCGATCTGAATTGACATTTATTCAGTTGATAACTGTTGGGTAAAAAACCTGGTCCAAATACTGTAATACAATAACTGTCACCATTTTCATCAGTAACCTTGTTGACCAATTGTTTAGTTGAAACATCATAGCGCCACAACACAGAATCGACCGGGGTGTCTGGACATTGGCTCGCGGTAATTTCACTGGTACTATCAACAGTAATCAAATCGGAGTCAATGTCCGGTATTATGCGCAAACAGGCAGAGTTTGTATTACCCGCTCTGAGCACGTTAAAACTGTTGAGATCACTATCAGACAGTACAACCGCTCTTAAATCCTGCCGGACCAGTGGTAAATTAAATTCATAACTGACAGGGGTTGAAATACTCACTCCATTTTCAATGTAACTGATATCAAGCACAAATCGACCTGACTCCGGATTATTATTAGCAATATCTCGAATACTGGTCGCAAATTTTAACATTGCGCCATGCGCCTCCTGGGTCAAATAGGCAACAACGGGAACGCTGATTGCCGTTCCACCATTTCTTGCAATCTGAAACGCCGCTTTTTCTTTTACTACGGGGTTATTTAAATCATCCGAACTGACTAAACCCAACGGAAAACTATCACCATTAGAGGTGATCCAATTCATCGAGAGTTCGATTGTTTCAGATTGATTAAAACTGGTAACATCAATTTCGACTGATGTTTGAAAAACAGGTTGAGTTGAAAACCCATTAATATCAAAGCGCCCAAATTCTTCAAGATGAGTAAATTCATTGTTTTCCAATAAAACAGGCGGCTTAATAATATTGACAACAACTGATTCTAATTTTCTGACTTTTAATACTCTCGAATCGGTAAAAACAGGAATAAGTGCTAATTCTTCTCTCAAAGGCGTTTTGTCAAACGTCAAATAGTTTATATCGGGCGTCACAAATACCTGATAGTCCACATTCTGAGCCAATGCAGGTAATTTGGTATGAAGTACAGCATGATTGGTTCCGGAAGCCAATGCCTCAATATAAACGCCACCGAGGTCAATAACCTCCTCACCAGCATTTGCAACATAATCCCTTGTCACAATCTCTCCCATGGTCGTTCCCTGTTCTAATTGATCGATAATGCTTTTAGGTACTAACTGCACACTGAATGCATAGTCAACAATTCCGGCATCTACAGAAAACGCAATATCGACTGTCATCAGGTCTCCGGAACTCAAATTATTAACATCAAGCGCGACAATATCTCTATCATCTATGCTGACATTTCCTTCATATAAATTTATTTGTTCAAACGTTAAGGCGGACGTTTTAGTTACAAATTCACCATTAATCGCTCTTATGGTGGTGACATTGAAGCTATCACTCACGCCACCAATGGTCAGAATCGCTTCCGTGGCGGTTGAAAACTCGGGAGATGATGTTAGTTGAACAATGATGCTCTGGCCATTGGTTACAGTGCCATCCGTACTGGTGAAATTGCCGCCATTAATGGAATATTCACCACCAACAATGCTTATCACTGTAGAGGAATTAATACCCGCTACGGTGATGCTATTTGATTGCACAAGCTGGTTCACGGCAACATCTATCTGATCGGTGAATGAAAAGTCATCCGGGGTAATATCCACTACATCAACTGTCCGTATTTGCGTGTTGGCAGCATTACCTGCCGCATCACTAACATTGTAAGTGACACTATAACTACCTAAAGTAGCCGTATCTACGGCATTACTATCAATAATGATACTTGAACTAATATCGCCATCAACATTATCCTGAGCTGTAGCACCCAGTTCAACATATGCGGTTCCCTGGGGTAAGGTTTGCGGATTTTCACCTGTCAACGTGATTACCGGTGCCGTAGTATCGGTATTCCCTCCACCATTGGAACCCCCGGTATCACTACCGCCTCCGCAGCCTACCAGAAAACCTATCATTAGAAATAGACTGCTTGCTTTTAAAAAATTCATAAAACTCATTGATAATATACTCATTGTTAAGATTCCTTCTGCCTGCACTTCCAAATTTCAACATTAATACTTTAGTTGTTCACCTGTTCTCTTAACCACTAACCCTGCTATATAACTGAACATGGATTAAATCGACCAGAGGAGCATAGTGAATAGACCTGATGAAAACTTTAAGAATAAATATTGAATTTGTATTTTTTATCTGTTTTTTATGTAAAGACGCCCCGAAACACAGTAATATATGGATGGAGGGTAAGCATTAATCACTGTGAAGGAGAAAGAATGATTTATCAGTTTATGGAATATGAACTTGATCCACTCAATTTTAGTCTGAAAAAAAATGGGGAAAATCTGGAAATTGAGCCACAAGTGTTTAATCTGATCCTCTTTTTGATAGAAAATCACAATCGATTGGTCACTCGTGATGAAATATATAAATATTTGTGGGGTGATAAAAGTGTTCTGGATTCAACTCTAAGTAATCACATTAAAAATGCCCGCTCAATACTGGGTGATAACGGACAGCATCAGCGGGTCATAAAAACTGTACATGGTAGAGGCTATCAGTTTGTCTCCGAAATCAAGATTATCACCGAGCACCCTGCTTTAAACAAAGCCAATAGATTTCCTGACGTTAGCCCTCATAAAAGCATATGGATCACCTTAGTTTCAATTGCCTTTTTATCACTTGCCATTTTTTTGATATATCCACATTTCCACGTTTCGGATAAAGTTTCAGGACTTGAAAACGAAGAGTCCATCAAAAAATCATTGGCCATATTACCCTTCGAGAACCGCAGTAACTTAAAGGATGATGTGTTTTTTACTAATGGAATTCATGATGAACTTCTTACCAGAGTATCAAAAATTCACCAGTTAAAAATTATCTCTCGGACCTCAGTCCTGACTTATAGAGATACCCTAAAAAACATACGTGACATTAGTAAAGAATTAGGTGTGAGCACCATTTTAGAAGGTGGTGTACAACGTGCTGGTGATGAAATCCGTATTAATGTTCAATTAATTGATGCCATCAATGACAAACACTTGTGGGCAGAAACGTATACCAGAAAATTATCTGTTAAGAATATTTTTACCATTCAAACAGAAATATCTGAGTCTATTGCTAAACAACTGGAAATAGTATTATCGCCCAAAAATGAAAAATTCCCGACACAAAGCATGGAAGCATTAAAAGCATTTTTCAGAGCTACGGCTGCCATCGATAAAAACACCAATAAAGGTTATCAAGAAGCCATTAATCATCTTGAACAGGCTATCCAGTTAGATCCTAAATTTGCAATTGCCTATGCCGAGTTAGCCTCACGATACCTTGATCAAATCTATCTGGAAGGATTACCATCTGAAACTCAAATATCTAAAGCAAAACCCTTGATTGATATTGCTTTAAAACTTGATGAAAATAGTAGCCATGCTTATAGAGTTTTAGCAAAATTAAGTATGTATCAGAAAAACTTTAATGCTGGTAAACTGGCCTATGAACAGGCCATAAAACTTAATCCCAATAATGCTGAAGCCATTGGTGCGCTCGGTGGATATTATATGTATGAAGGGGATATTCAAAAAGCAGTCACGTTATTATTTAAAGCCAGAGAACTTAATCCCAAAGATGACAAACTTGCTGACTCTTTGTCTTTAATGCTTTTAAAGTCCGGCCGATTTGATGAGGCAAAAGATATTTTGACTGATATTATCCAGCGAAAACCTGATTATTCCATAGCTTATCGTACACTCTCTGACCTATACTACTTTGGCGACCATGATATTGCCAATTCAATAAAAACTTTATATCACAGTGTAATATTAGACCCTGAATTTATAGCAACCCCTTTAGTTCTGGCCATGAGGTATGAAGATATAGGTCAGACTGCAACATCTATAAAATGGTTGGAGTTTTTCCTGAAAATTGCACCGAACTCAAGAGAAGCTGAAATCACACGAGCTGATATTTACACACTTTTAAAACAATATAATAAAGCCTTTGACATCTACCTCAAAGAAGTAAAAAAACACCCCTATCATCTATATTCATTATTAGAATTAGGAGAAAAAACTGGAAGAATAAATGAAGCTATTGCCCGGTGTAGAACTATATCCCCCGAGCTTTTTTTTGATGATGTTGTAATTGATTCTCGCAATATGTCAACCGCATTTATACTGGGAAGAAATTTGAAATCTCAAGGAAAATCAGAACAGGCTAACAAACTTCTTCAAGGAAGCCTGAAAGTTGCCAGAAAAGAAGTTTACGGTGGTCGTCAAAGTATTCATTACAATTGGGTTGCCAGAATTTTATTAGCTCTGGGTGATAAAAAAGCAGCTTTGAAATCATTCGAACAATATGTCAAGCTCGGATTTCATTCGTACGCCATTATCAACAATCCCGATTACAACTCATTGCATGATAATACAGAGTATCAAAAATTAGTTAGCATCATGAAATCCAGACTTAAACTTGAACAAAAAAAACTTAAAATATTAGAATCCCATGGAAAACTCAACTTGCCGGACTTACCTGCCAACACCCTCAGTGCCAATTAACCATTAATTTGCTGAATCCAAAATATGCTCCAGAATTGTATTTGTATAAACCCCCAATCATCAAGCAGCGCAACAAACACCAGTTCCTTTTTAGGCCGTGTGCCCTGATAAGCTTCTCAGATATTTATCAGTTTTTGTGTGCTTCCAGCTCAATTTCAATCATAAATTCAGGAAGAGCAAGTCCTTTCACTTCAAGCCATGATCCTGTTGGGAACTGCTTCGTGTAAATCGTATTTCGGTATGCTGCTACTTCGAGAAACTTAGCCATATCGGTGGTAAATACATTTTCTACGATCACATCATCGAAGCTGTAGCCATAATGTTTCAGAATTTTGTCCAAATCCGAATATGCATTTTTCATTTGCTGTTCCAAATCACCGGGGGCTAACGGATTGCCCTTATCATCCATGCTCACAGCACCTGATATCTTCAGGTCATCACCGATCTTCACAGCATGTGTATACCCATAAGTCTTTTCAACTTCCGGACGCAACTGGAAATATTCTGGCACATTCTCCGCTACCGACGTAGCTTTCACAGTAGAATCGGTTCCACTGGAGTCGGATGGGGTACAACCCACCAGTATTAGCGAAAATAGTGCTGTCAGCGCGAGTAAGGAATTGGTTCTCATTATTTTTATCTCCAAAAATAGCCCGGTTTTGGCTTTATATTTTATTGCAGGTGTGCAAGGTAAAAGCATCGACACTCTGCAGATTTCCTACTGGATATCGGTGACTTTCAACAATCATCTAGAAAATGAGAGGTTTAGTCAAATAAATCGAACTGTTTTTCAGTTAATTTCATGGAGAAACAACTAACTGAATTTTACAAAAAAGAAAAAGGGATAGACTCTTTACTTTCTTTCCTTTTTCTGGGGAGATTCGGCAATCTCCCCTTGATAGTTTCCGCTTTTGACTTTTGGAATGATTTTGGTGTCCTGAATCAATGTTTGGTTGTGGGTTCTTAAGATCCTTCGATAAACTCAGGATGACAATAAACTAAAAAAGTTTCCAGTTTCGAGAAAATAAATGTTTATAAACGAAGAGGTAAACCATCCAACAAAAAATTATTCCTATTGCGTAGAGAGCAACCGTTTCGGTGCTACTTTTCCATCATCGTCAATTTCGCCAACACCCAGGAAAAAATTATCGGGGCCGTAAATTCTAACCAGTCCTTCGATCGGCGAATCAGCCACCTGAAGTGCCTGTCCATGTAGCATGTAATGCATCATGTCCTCGCTCAATTCAACTGCGGGAAAATCCATAGTCAATTCATCTGTAGGCATTAATAGTTCATCAATGCCAGTGAAGCCTTTATCGTCAAATATATGCTGGATGGTATGCAGAGATATCATTTCTTCTGATTCAAAACAGCCTGCCCAATTTCTATGCAGGGCGGTCACATGAGCGCCACAAGCTAATTTATCACCCATATCTTCCACCAGATTACGGATATAGGTACCTTTTGAACATTCTACTTCCATGGTGAAATAAGGTGATTCAAAATTAACCAGCGCCATCTCAAAGATATTCACCTTACGGGGCTCCCTTTCAATTTCTATGCCTTCTCTGGCATATTTGTATAAAGGTTTTCCCTGAAATTTTAATGCCGAATACATGGAGGGGATCTGTTCTATCTCGCCTCGAAAACAATCCATTACATCACGCAGTTGTTTTTCAGAAATATTTACAGGACGGGTTTCAATTACCTCACCATCCGCATCTGCGGTCTCAGTTCTTTCACCCAATTTTCCGGTAACTCGATAGGATTTATCTGCATCCAGTAAAAACTGTGAAAATTTGGTGGCTTCACCGAAACAGATGGGAAGCATTCCGGTTGCCAGCGGATCGAGGCTGCCGGTATGACCGGCTTTTTGTGCATTATAAAGCCGTTTAACTTTTTGTAGCGATGCGTTAGACGTTTCACCTGCGGCTTTATTCAGCAGTAGTAAGCCATCTAAAGGGCGACCCTTGTTACGTCTTCTTGCCATGAAATCCTCAGAATATTAGCCGTAAAAAATAATTTCAGGATGCACTGGCATCTTCTTCAGACGCAGGATCGTCTTCTGAATCTTCTTCCGAACGTTGTGCTCGATCAGATTTTACCGCTTTATCAATCAATTCTGTCAGTTGTGCGCCGCGGATAATTGATTCGTCATAAACAAAGCTCAGCTCAGGTACAATTCGTAAACGCATTTCTCTACCAATATACGTACGCAAAAAGCCTTTGGCTTTGTCCAAAGCTTGCAGACCTTCCTTGATATCCTCTGCAGATTCTTTTCCCATAAAGGTGACATAAATTCGTGCGTATTTTAAATCACGGGAGAGCTTTACTGCCGTTACCGTAACCGCAGTGAGCCGGGGATCTCTTACTTCACGTTGTAAGCATTGAGCCAGTTCTCGTAAGATCTGGTCGCCTACTCGATCGGTTCGACTATAATCACTCACTTTAATTTATCTCCATTTTTTTCATGATTAATGGTCAATTAAAGGGTTCTTTTGACTTCAATAACTTCAAATACTTCTATCTGATCACCGACTTTGACATCGTTATAATTTTTTACACCGATACCGCATTCCATGCCGTTTCTGACTTCATTAACATCATCTTTAAAGCGTCTGAGAGATTCCAGTTCACCTTCATAAATAACCACATTATCACGTAGAACGCGGATAGGATTATTACGTTTTATGCTGCCTTCTATCACCATACAGCCGGCAATTGCACCGAACTTCGGCGAACGGAAGACATCTCGCACTTCAGCCAGACCACTGATTTCCTGCTTGAATTCAGGTGCCAGCATCCCTGTCATAGCGGCTTTCACTTCATCTACCACTTCGTAAATGATGCTGTAGTAACGTAAATCGATCCCCATATTTTCAACAGTTTTTCGTGCAGTCGCATCCGCTCGCACATTAAAACCAATCACAGATGCGTTAGATGCTGCGGCCAGATTAATATCGGTATCGGTAATACCACCAACACCACTGGAAACGATTTTAACGCGAACTTCATCGGTGGAAAGTTTTGTTAAAGATTCACACAAAGCCTCAACAGAACCTTGCACATCAGCTTTTATCAGTAGATTTAACTCGCTAACCTCACCCTCTTCCATGGCGGTAAACATATTTTCAAGTTTGGCTTTCTGCTGCCTGGCAATTTTGGCATCACGCGATTTACCCTGTCGGAATAAGGCGACTTCCTTGGCTTTTCTCTCATCAGCAACCACGCTAGCTTCATCACCTGCATTAGGCACACCGGATAACCCCAGCACTTCAACTGGAATTGACGGCCCTGCCTCGGCGATATCTTTACCATATTCATCTCTTAACGCTCTAACACGACCAAAATGTAAACCCGCCAGTAAAATATCGCCTTTTTTCAAGGTACCGGATTGCACCAGAATACCCGCTACCGGACCAAGCCCTTTATCCAGACGAGCTTCAATAACAGTACCAGAAGCACGACCTTCAACTGGAGCGGTTAATTCCAGCAGCTCAGCCTGTAGTAATATAGCATCGAGCAGCTCATCCACTCCCATACCAGTTTTTGCTGAAACGGGAATAAACTGCACATCTCCCCCCCAATCTTCAGGAATAACATCGTGTTGGGATAGTTCATTTTTAACTCGGTCCGGATCAGCTTCTTCCTTATCCATTTTATTGACAGCTATTATCAATGGAACCTTTGCTGCTTTGGCATGTTGTACGGCTTCTATGGTTTGAGGCATGACTCCATCATCAGCAGCAACCACCAGAATAACAATATCGGTAGCATCAGCACCACGCGCTCTCATCGCTGTAAAGGCAGCGTGTCCCGGTGTATCCAGGAAAGAAATAACACCTTTATCAGTTTCTACATGATAAGCACCAATGTGCTGGGTTATACCACCCGCTTCTCCATCAGCCACTTTAGATTTTCTAATATAGTCCAGTAACGATGTTTTACCATGGTCAACATGTCCCATAATAGTCACTACTGGCGGACGAGGTTGCTGTTTCGCATCCTGATGTTTTTCATCCTGCACCAGCACATCTTTTTCGATTTGATCCAGATCGATGGTATAAGGTTTGTGACCCATCTCTTCTACCAGTAAAAAAGCAGTTTCCTGATCCAGTACCTGGTTAATAGTGGCCATAACACCCAGGCCCATAAGCTGTTTAATCACCTCTCCTGCCTTAATTTTCATTTTCGCGGCAAGTTCACTCACGGAAATTGTCTCAGGAATACCCACATCATGAATCACCGGTGCAGTAGGTTTTGAAAATCCATGTTGCATTGAATCTGGCGTAGCAATATCAACGCCACGTGAAGCAGCACGACCCTTTTTGTGCTTACCACCTTTGTGTTTCTGACCCACAGCAACAAACTCATCCCGCCGACGATGCGCTCTTTTGCCTTTTTTGCTAGCAGCTTTTGATTTTTCCTGGGCAGCTTTTGTAGCCGCCGCTTTTTTAGCTTCTTCTTCTGCTAAAATTTTAGCTGCAACCGCTTCGGCAGCTTTTCGTTCTGCCTGTTGAATCGCCACTTTTTCAGCAGCCAGTAAATCCTGTCTTTTCTGCTCGGCTTTTTTCGCTTCTTCATCAGCAATTTCATCTGCTGAAGGAACTTCAGCAGCAGCGGCTTCTTCAGCTTCAATGATGGCTTTTTCAGCAGCAATTTTATCTTCTTCCGCCTGTTTTGCCGCCTTATCAGCTTTATCAGCCTCTTCAACGGCAATTTTGGCCGCTTCTTCCGCCTGTTTTGCCGCCAAAACATCCTGAGTTACCTGTTCTTCTGCCGCCTTCTGAGCTTCATCAGCTTCTGTATCAACTTCCGATCGTTTGATGTAAGTACGCTTTTTCCTCACTTCAACTTTTACCGTTGAACTTTTGCCACCAGAACTCATTTTCAAAGTCGACTTTTCCGATCGTCTTAAAGTAATTCGCTTCGGCTGCTCCGTTCCAGAACCATGGGCTTTCTGCAAATGATTAAGGAGTTGCGTTTTTTGCTCGTTAGTCAGATCATCGGAGCCTTTTTTGACGGTAATACCCGCTTCTTTTAGCTGGACAATCAGGGTGTCTACCGGTGTACCTACCGCTTTGGCAAGGTCACTAACAGTTAAATTCGACATAAGTAACCTCCTATTCCTGCTCTTCGAACCAGGGTTTGCGAGCGGTCATAATCAGTTCCGCAGCGCGTTCCTCATCCATTTTTTCTATTTCAACCAGTTCATCAACTGACTGCTCGGCCAAATCTTCCATAGTGCGAACACCATGGCTGGCTAAAACTAACGCCAGGTGTTTATCCATACCTTCCATATTGAGCAAATCTTTTGCCGGCTCACTACTTTCCAATGTTTCTTCACTGGCAATGGCCCGGGTCAATAAGGCATTTTTGGCTCGAGTTCTGAGTTCTTCAACCAATTCTTCATCAAAGCCATCTATTTCAAGTAACTCACTTTGCGGCACATAAGCGACTTCTTCGATGGTAGTAAAACCTTCATCTACCAGTACGCCGGCCATTTCTTCATCAATATCCAGCTCTTTAACAAATGTTTCAACCAGAGAGCCGGTTTCCTCAGAATTTTTCTGCTCCATTTCCTCAACAGACATCACATTTAATTGCCAGCCAGTCAGCTGACTGGCCAATCTGACATTCTGACCATTTCGACCAATGGCCTGTGCGAGGTTATCCTCTTCTACAGCAATATCCATAGAATGCTTATCTTCATCAACTACAATAGAAGCGACTTCAGCCGGGGACATGGCATTAATCACAAATTGTGCCGGATTTTCATCCCACATCACTATATCGACTCGCTCACCGCCCAATTCGTTAGTCACCGCCTGAACACGTGAACCCCGCATACCCACACAGGCCCCAACCGGGTCAATTCGACGATCGTTGGCTTTTACTGCAATTTTGGCTCGTGAACCGGCATCTCTCGCAGCACCCATCAAATCGATTAGAGTTTCACCTATTTCCGGGACTTCAATTCGGAATAATTCAGTGAGCATTTCAGGCGCAGTTCTACTGACTAATAAACTGGGACCTCGAACTTCTTCTCGTACTGCTTTAAGGAAACCCCTGATACGGTCGCCAGGGCGAAAAGACTCTCTTGGGATCATTTCTTCTTTTGGCAAAATAGCTTCAGCGTTATTACCCAGGTCAAGGATAATATTTTCACGTGCATTACGCTTGACGACACCCATGATAAGTTCACCCACTCGACCTTCAAAGGCTTCTATTACTTTGGCCCGTTCAGCTTCACGAACTTTCTGCACAATCACCTGTTTCGCTGTTTGTGCGGCAATTCGACCAAATTCAATGGAATCAATTTTCTCTTCAACAAAATCACCCACTTCAATGTCGGCATCATCATATTGTGCCGCAGCCAGGCCGATTTGAGAATAAGGATTTTCCAAGCCTTCATCAGAATCTTCAACCACTTCCCAACGGCGGAAAGTATCGTAAAAACCGGTTTCACGATCAATGGCAACTCGTACCTCAATATCACCAGGATTTTTCTTTTTTGTGGCCATTGCAATAGCAGCTTCTAAAGCCTCAAAAATGACTTCACGGTCAACTTCCTTCTCGTTAGATACCGCTTCAACCACTAACAGAATCTCTTTATTATTCATTTCTTTGCCCATTTTAGACCTCTAAATTTTCCTATGTTGCACGCTATCAGCGTTACCACTTATTGCAATAATTCTTACTTTGACAACCCTTAACTTCATTTTTCAGCACAAATATCTAATCCCATTGGGGAATAATATTTGCCTTTTCTATCTGATCGATGGGAAAAGACAGCTCTTCACCATCGACCTCAATTTCTATGTTGTCACCCTCTACCGCCTTGATTTTACAGCGATAATTTCTTCGCCCACTAATTGGAGCATATAACTTTACCTGAACTGATTTACCTACATGCTCAGCAAATTGCTTTACTGTAAATAATGGTCTGTCTGCTCCCGGAGAAGAGACTTCCAATCGATATTCACTGGCAATAGGATCTTCAACATCCATCACCGCGCTCACCTGTCGACTGACGGCGGCGCAATCATCAACATTAATTCCCGCAGGGCTATCAATAAAAATACGAATAACCGAATGCTTGCCAGCAGCAATATATTCCAGCCCAAGAAATTCAAAACCCACCGCTGCTACTGCCGGTGCTACAATTTCATTTAACTGATCGATCTTAGCCATTCACACATTTCCACTCATGCACTCTACTAAACCGGTATCCACTAAACAGATAGCCACAAAAAAAGGGCGAAACGCCCTTTGCGTGGTTTATAATCAGGCGTTTGCCATTATTATAAACCTGACTTTCTGTCATACGAGGGCGATCCCCGTGAGATTTAGAAACAATTAAGCCCCGAATCGGGGCTTAATTGTTTCTAAATCTGTGTACATGGTTACGAAAAAATCATCAATGTAAGAGCCCCCGAAAAGCGCCTTAAACCATGAGGGTCATATTCTAGCAGATTTTTCTATAAAACAAGAAGCGTTAATCACAATTTTTTGCTGTATTTTAATATAAAAGATAAAGACACTTAATAGAGATACTCTACTTAAGCCGATAATAAGAAAACTTTAGTGATCAGATCTCAACCGTTTGCCTCCTAAGTTCGGATCGCTAATGTTAAATGCCTTTATCTCACTATTTATTGAAGGATAAAAATAAATTATGCTTGGCCTCATTAACGGTTCTAAACACAGGTTGTATTAAAATGAACATGCATTCCTATAAATCATTGAGCCTCCTGGCACTGTTGTTAACTGTTTCAGCCTTAATCCATGGAGAAAACCTCTCCACCGAACGGCACAGGCTGATAGGTCAATTTATTACCCGCCATGACGATTATGAGGTCTACTCACCCATGGTTAAAACTGAAGCTGGTAGACTGGTATGTGACCAGCAATATACCCATAAAAAAACGCTGACCATGGCCGAAAAACAACAACTTAAAAAGGCAAACTATGCCTATCAAAAACAACATAAAAAACCCATTTATGAACACTATCTACAAAAATTGCAGGCCATAGGGGATCAATATGCTCGCGACCTAAAAAAACTGGATTCAGCTAAAACCCGGGAGGAATGGCAACACAAATGGTCAAAGCTAGATAAACAGCGGCAGCAGAAGGAGCAACAACTCTGGCTCTGGCAAAAAAAACAATATAAGCGCATAGAAAACGAAGCAAACGCCATTGAACAGCAGACCCTCGGTGGCGTTGATAAACCTTTTTATCTTTACGTTATTCATTCGCCAAAAAATGAAAATGAACCTATTGTACCCCTTCAGGGGCGATGGACAACACCTCAGTATCTAAAGGAATTTAACCAGAGTATTTCCCCTTTTTTATCCCGTTGTGGTGATATAGGTGATGTTAAGGTATTACATTATTATAAAGATAACTATAATCCGTTGCGTAATAAATGGGTCAAAACAGAGCAACCTGTTATTTTTTTCAATTACCGTTTTTTCCGTGGTCAACTTCAACCTGCTCCTTCTGAAAATGATCAGCACGTTCCGTTTTATTTTTTTGATCCGGCACAGAATTCGGCGCTTACACTTGCCGGTTTTAGAAAAAAACAGCAACAGGCGGATCGAAGGGCAGCTCGCTATCGGGAGACGTTTAAATATGCCCGTGGCCGTAAACCCGGTATTGTGTATAAACTGGCGCCTTTCTGGGCACACTATAGTCAGTTTGATATAGCCCGCCGTATTTTTGATGGCGATATGGAAGGTTTTAATACAACCGGGGAATTTAAAGCCATGTTTATGGCGCTGGCAGATGTCTGGTCCAGGCAATGTAAATCACAGGTGAAATCGTTTACCACCTTCGAAGTTCCCTATGAAGCCTATGCCGGTAGTAGCTGGGAAATGGATGGAACCCAAATCATTCATAAGGTCAAAGGAAAAAAGATCTATCATATTGATTCTCGTTTTGCCCCTTTCTGGAGTTCTTATCAGCCGGCTGTAAATCTGTTTCTGCTTAAAACAAGAATACCTGCGATAATGGCATCCGGGCACAATTTGATGAGAAAATCACTCAAAGAAGCCAGCAAAATATTAAATGAAAGCAGCCAGGCATTTATTATTGAACATCTTCAGATGGCTCGGTTTATTCAACAACAGGGTTGTAGTAGCGCAACCGTACAACAAATGGTAAGTAATTTTCTAAGAGCCGCAAATAACCAACCCTCTGCACAAAAAGCTGGCATTCGATTTAAAGGAGCAGAACACGAAAGTGATCCGGTGTTAAAATAAGGGTATATACCTATTGCAACATTTTTATAACAAATCTTTTAAAGTGGGATGCGATGCAAAAACCGGACATAATGCCACACTTTTTGCTAATGCCTGTCGAGCATTGCTTTTATGATTAAGCATTTTCTCAATTTTGGCGAGCGTGATGTAAGCACTGTTTTCCAGATCCATATTGATATAGTCAGTGAAATGATAATCCCTGTTTTCAACATATTGTAATTGCCGATTGGCATTGTCCAGTTTATTGAGCATTAGCCGATAGTAATAACGGTGGATCTTTTCGGTTGTGGTTAAATTTCCACGCAGTTCATCTCGCTCAATGATGGTCAAAGCTTTCTGATAATCCTTTCTGGCCTCGTTTTTGTTGTTAATAAGATAATAGGAATCTGCCAGATTACCCCACATTTTCTGAGTACCGCCTTCAACGTTGAGCAAGTTAATCGCTTTTTGCCTTAATTTTGCAGATTGTTCAAAATTACCCAGAAAATAGGCGGTCGTTCCCAGAAATTCATAACCTCGGTGAGATTGAGGCGCAATATCCACTACCTTTTGATAGAGACTTTTTGCTTTTTCAACATCTCCAAGACAAAAATTCAATGTACCAACATTAACGTAGGATAATTCATTCGGATGCAGTTCAGCAGAAGCTTCAAAGTTGACAATGGCACCTTTAATATTACCCGAAAAATATTTTACCGTACCCAGATCCGATTGATGGTGCCAGTTTTTGGGGTCCAGTTTTACTGCCTGGCTTAAATAGTTTTCTGCCTTTTTTAATGCCTCTGGATAGGCCGTTCTCTGATGCCGAAACGCCGCCAGATAAGCAACGCCTAATCCAGATAGTACTGCCGCATTATGCGGCCACGATTCTAATAAATTCTGATAAAGCTCAATGGCTTTTTCGATACGTCCGGAGCGTCTAAAAGCATCCGCCAGGGTCAGATTGACATAAAGATCATCGGGTGCCAGTTCCATGGCCCTGAGGCAGGCATCCATAGCCTTTTCCAATAACAGCTTCTCGTTTCCATTCCAACTTTCAGAGACAAAGCTTTCACACTTTGCCGCATAGGCGCGCGCATATATTGGAAAACGACTAATAGCAGAATCCAGCAAACTCTGGGCACGTCGAATATTCATCTCAGAATTTTGATCCTGTAGCAACTTGCGGGCGTTCAGGTAATTCTCCTGGGCCTGTATGTCAGCAAACTGAAACTGTTGTTGCTCGTTGGATTCATTAAGATTAAAAAAGGCATAAATCACCGGCTTAAGATCTTGGATAATGACTGTTTTTTGCTGTTCTAATTCAGCCGCATCAACACTGTCGGTCCAGATCAGTTTTTCCAAACCCTGATAGTAAATAAATACCTGTATTCCAATGAATGAACCAATTTGGGTAGCATGCAGAGTTAACACCGCATCAGATTGGTATTTTTTTATCAAATCAACGGACATGATGTTACTAGTACCAGCAGACTTATCAACGATAGCCGCATCAATTTTATCTTTTAATATCTTTTTTAACGGTAACGCCAACGGCTTCAAGCTACCCGAATTTACATAAATGAGCAGACCGTAACGCCCTAATCGAGGTTCAGATGAAAAAGAATTTTTTGGGGACCCGATTTCAGAAGAACTTTTTAGATAATGAAATAACCACCATGCTGATAGAAGAATAACAACGATCAAAAATACCCAGAGAAAAGGCCGGGATAATGATCTTTTTACCTGATCAACTGATTGTGTGGTATGAAAGCTATTATTTTCTTCAGAGGTCAGGTAAAGCTCTTCTGGAGCCACGTTCAAAACATTAGCAATACGAGCAAGCGTAGACGGAGAAATTTTTTCCTGTCGAAAAGCCCGATTAACAGTATCTTTTGGTGGGGTGCTAATCTTTTCAATTTCGGCAATTTTTTCTGCTAACGCTGCCTGTGTTTTAATGCCGGCATTAAGCATAGTCATTTCTAACTTTGACCGGGAAGCAACAATACCTCGAACTCTTGATTGATTAGTCAAAGTTAAATCCCTGTGCCCATATCGTACCTTTTTATGCTTAAAGCATGATTACTGCCGTTAAATACCCTTATCTGCCTATTTTACATACTATCAAAGTCCATTAGGCTTTAGCAATAATAAAGCTATAAGCAATAATACCGCCATATCAACTGGAACAGACATTAGCAGGAGTGTCAACAAGATGACAACAAGCAAACGATACTATTGGGTAGTATTCACACTGATTCTTTTAACTTATCCTGGTTATTCCCAGGCCGGCTGGCTCGACAAGAACCTGAAAAAACTGGATAAAGCAAAAGAGCTGATTAATTCAGCCACCAAACCGAACAAATCCCAACCTGAGAATAAGAAAGCAAACACAAAAAAGAAACCAGTAAAATCCCCCAATACTATCGAAAACGAAGCCCCATCAGAGAAAATATCGTCTACAAACATATCGCCTGCAAACAATGGTGCAAGCAATACGAATCAGACTAATTATCCCCTTAACCAAAATGAAAAAGACGTATTAACACAAACACAATACTATTATTTACGTGATAAATATTATGCCCAACTTACTGAAATGAAGGGTAAATACAAAGTATTCCACTCACAGAGTGAAAGTGTTTTTCACCCACTTTTCATACCTGTATATAAAGGTGTACGTAGAATAGGGGTCATGCCATTAGTGGAACATTATTATAAAAATATAGGCATGCCTGCCGGTAAAATGGATCCATTGAAACAGGCGTTTCTGGAAAGGCTCTGGAATGATTCTCAACTTTATAACAATCTGAAACTGCTCAATATTAAGTCATCACAAATTAACGCCACTGGCCTGAAAAAAGACCAGCCCAGGCAATCTGGTTTCCATTATTCTGCTAAAACACATATGCAAAGTCTTGCTGCTGGTCTGTTTTCACCGACAACTTATGCCCGATATTTTTGTACTAAAAATGAGAAATGCCCACAAAAATTTTATGCTAAACGCGGCATTTTTCAATGGGGTGGGCGTCCGGTGGATGAATTCCGCAAACATAAAGCCTATGTTGACTTTGTTGATAATCAGGTCGATAAGATTAAATTATGGGCCTGTCAGCTAGACCATTCCGTTTATATAGTGGGTACGGCCTTATTAGGTGAGTATGATTTTGATAAAAAAGGTTATAACCTGACGCTTCAGGCCGCAGGGAAATCCTACAATGGATATTGGTTATTAACCTATATGAGCAGAAAGAACAATAAGCCCTTTCTGGACCCAAACAGTCAATACAATCATTTATTCATATCAGTTAATGAGACAGTCGCTGAAAAATTAACCTCCAGACATGACAAACTCTACTATGCCATTAAGGGCAAATTAACGGGCTACAGGCAGGCTAGTGGTCGTCATCAACCCGATCCTTTTTATGCCGGTGTTAACCTTACTTATGATATTAATGGCAATACTTTTGAGTTTTTTACGGACGATTTACTCACTAATAAAGTCTTTGAAAAGAAAATCCAGCTTCATAAATAAGGGGAATATTCATCATGAACACAAAAATACAACGTTATAGCCTATTTCTGGTAATGATAACCCTGTTTTCTTTAACTAATCCGATTCAGGCAGGCTGGCTCGATAAAAATCTGGATAAATTGAAAAAGGCCAAAGATCTGCTTAATTCTGCCCCTAAAATCAACCAATTAAAAAATAAAAAGGATGATAAAAAACCAGAAAAACCTACAAAGAAAGCACCTGAGAATAAATCAAAAAAAATTAATACTGTAAAAAATCAGCATGCAAAGGCTACTGTCACAAAAAAACCGAACAAGAATAAAGAAGCAG
>DRNA01000375.1 GCA_011322365.1 Aeromonadales bacterium
GGTAAATTTGATTAAGGCACATCCGCTAAAAGACAGCATTGCCGGCAAAATGATGCGTGCGGGATGGGATGATAAATTCAGAGAAGAGATTATTTTTGGTCAAAAATTAGTCAAAGTATAATCCGGCCCTGATCAACTAGTGAATTTCAGGCTGATTTGCTTTGGTCTGATGATTATTTCTGTTATGATCGCGACAAATTATGACAGGCATTTCAATACTAATGTGTCTGGCATAAATGCTCTTTAATACTGGTCTGTGTAGAATAGGTTAATTTTTTCAATGCAGGCACACAACCGGGTAAATGACTATGGAACCACTTCTGACTATTGCAGTCCGTGCTGCGCGTGCGGCAGGAAATGTATTGAGACGATCACAGGATAATCTGGATCGCGTCCACTGGAGTGCCAAAGGTCGAAATGACTTTGTCAGTGAAGCTGATCGCGCCGCCGAAATGGTCATCGTTGAGACCATACGTCAATCCTACCCGGACCACGCCATTACCGCAGAAGAATCCGGTCATACCGGCAATGAAGATTCCCCGGTAGAATGGATTGTCGATCCTTTAGATGGCACCACCAATTTTATACATGGTATTCCCCACTTTGCCGTTTCCATCGGCATTAAAGTGAAGGGAAAGTTAGAGCATGCGGTAGTTTATGCGCCTATGGTGGAAGAATTATATACTGCCACACGTGGCGCAGGTGCAGAATTAAACAACCACCGCATTCGGGTGGGCAAACATGTTGACCTGCGAGATTGTTTACTGGCCACCGGCTTCCCTTTTCGCGATCATAATCGTCTTCCTCAATGGCAAAAAACCTTCGATGCTTTATTTGCCGAATGTTCCGATGTCAGACGCGCCGGATCGGCAGCTCTGGATTTAGCCTATGTGGCAGCTGGACGATTAGACGGCTTCTGGGAATTTGATTTAAAACCCTGGGACATTGCAGCCGGTGCTTTATTAGTGATTGAAGCCGGAGGTATTATCGAAGACATTAACAGCAAACCCAACTACCTCGAAACTGGTAATGTGCTAACCGCCAACCCGAAAGTATTTAAAGCAATGTTGCAGAAAATTCGGCCAGTGTTGAAATAAAATATTAATTAACATTATTCCTGCATTAAAATCGATTAAAATAATCCGGGGAATACCTGGTTAAAATAATCAGATTTGATATAAGCGTTGCAATCTTTTCTTGAAAGCTCATAGTTCTGTTTGCTTAATTCCTGCTGTATAAAATCACTTCTTTCTTTTTCAAATCTATCAATGATAGCATCACTAATCAAATGCCTATCAGGAATAGGCATTTTTTTCATCTGTGTTAAATCAAGCTGGTAATTTTCTAGAAGCTTTTGTACTTGTTGTTGACTAAACTCAAATGCTGGAAATTGAGTATTAGTATTGTTGGTTATACGTTCAGGTTCACTTCTATCAATATGTGCCTCCGCTCCTTTTTCCATTAAAACGGATATCATTTCAGCGGTATTGGCTATATCAGTTTTATTCTCATTATCGTTTTTTAAAAGATAAGATAAACGACTTAAGGCTCTATCCAATATTGTTCTTAAATACCAATCTTGCGTTACAGGTACATTATGTTTTATAAGGTAATCGAACATACTCCAATAACTATTCACTACAGAATAATCAAGTAATGTTAATAATGGTCCTGTTCTATCACTTACAATTTGTTCGGGATATTCAACATGTCTTAGCAACCTGAGGAGCTCATCCTCTGTCAGCCTTCTGGAATCGTCATTTTTTAATCGGATAAAAGCAGCAATATCATCAACTACTGGTGCATATTCGGTTAAAACCTGATTTTTTTTAGCTGCTGACATCTGATTAAAGTTTTCTAATTCCTTCTGCGGATATTTATAATGAGCACGAAAACCTGTATCACCCAATCCATTTACAATACTGATGAAATAATCAGTAATGCGTTTATCCTTTTTCCCTGCAAAGCCTTCACTCTTGAAATGGTTGATACGCCACCTTGTTGCCCCTTTTTTATTTATAAAATGAGCAATCGCTAAAGTAATCTCATCTACATTATATCCCATATCTAATAACTCATTACCTTTGGGAAATTTGAAAAACCGCCATTTTTTTCTTGCACGATAAATCACTTCAGCCATCTCTTAGCATTGTTCTTTTTTTCCCAATATCTCGGATGCAAGCGATTTTTTTATGGATAAAACTTCACGATTTTTTTGATTGTTATTTGAATTATTGAAGGTTGCTTGTTCTGAACTTTGAGTTTTATTTTCAACACTATGGTGATAAAAAAAACTAAGCCAGAAAAACAATATAACTAAAATTATTATAGCGGTATATTTAGCATTAATGCGGATATTCATAGTCCATTTTCCATAATGACCAGGTGAGATAATTATCAGGCCATAATATATTGCTTGTATTTTCCAACAACCATTTCTGAGAGAAAAAACAAATAATCAAATAAAATCAACACATTATAATTGAAAGTTGTAATTATGTTACACAATAAAAAATCGTAGAGCAATACTAAAATTAAAATAATCATTGACAATATCAAAAAAAAAATCGTTAAGCCTCTATTTATATGGAATAAGGCAATCTAACTATTTAATCAACTTACTTACAGGGAGTTTATGATGAAATCCAATTTTTTCAAATTTTTTTTAGTCTGTTCTTTTTGTTACTGACCCAATATGCAGTAGCTGATGAATATGTCACTTGCAACAAATGTACAAATTTCACTAATGCAGCAAAAAAAGCTATCACTATTGAGGTGCCTGGCAGCTATGCCGTTCATGTTGCTGACTTTGATAACGAAATTCTAAAAAGCTATTCAATCAGAGTCATCCGACTTGGCTTTGAACCTGGTTCCCGAGTACCATTGTATGCCAAATTAGCTAACCTAATGGTATCACCAACATCAATGTCAAATGAATTTTCCCAGTTAATACAAATAAAATATAATATAGAATCTATAGTTTTACAATCTCCTATTCCACCTGCGAATTGACTCAAATTAAATGTAACCCTGGCTTGAAATAAAAACAATCGTTGACTCATATTAAATGTAACCGAAATTTCGGAGCATTAATATGGGTAAAACAGAACGTCAAGCGTACCTTGAAGCCATCAAAAAGCGATATAAC
>DRNA01000376.1 GCA_011322365.1 Aeromonadales bacterium
AGCTGCTCATCAACATATCTGGCGTCAATAAGTACGGACGTCTCTTTTTCACCGGAATCAAAAGAAATCAATTCCAGTAATTTTTCCATGATAGTGTGTAACCGTCGAGCCCCAATATTTTCGGTGGTTTCATTGACCTGAAAGGCCAGTTCGGCAATTCGTTTTATGCCTTCTTCAGTAAATTCTACTTTTACACCTTCGGTTGCCATAAGTTCACGATATTGTCGGGTAAGAGAAGCATCTGGTTCCTGTAATATACGAATAAATTCCTTTACGCCCAGAGAATTCAGCTCTACCCTGATAGGCAACCGACCCTGTAATTCCGGAATTAGATCTGAAGGTTTGGTCAGGTGAAAGGCGCCTGAGGCAATGAACAGCACATGGTCTGTTTTAACCATGCCGTATTTCGTATTCACCGTTGAACCTTCAACCAAAGGCAATAAATCTCGTTGCACGCCTTCACGAGAAACATCACCACCATGCTCTGATCGCCTGGCAACTTTATCAATCTCATCGATAAAAACAATACCATTTTGTTCTACCAGATCTATAGCTTCTGCTTTGAGATCTTCCTGGTTTAACAACTTCTCTGCTTCCTCTTCAGTCACCAGCTTCAGGGCTTCAGCTACTTTCAGTCGCCGGTTTTTCTTTGGTGCCTGGTTCATATTGGAGAACATACCCTGAAGCTGTTGAGTCATTTCTTCCATACCCGGTGGTGCCATAATCTCAACACCCACTGTGGGTTGTGAGACCGCTATTTCAATCTCTTTGTCATCAATGGAACCTTCTCGCAGGCGCTTTCTAAACACCTGTCGGGTGCTGGTGTTACTGGATGAATCCCCACCACCTGCCTGTTCCTCACCGGGAAAACCAGTGCCTCTTGCCGGGGGTAAAAGTGCATCCAGAATACGTTCTTCAGCGGCTTCCTCTGCTTTAACCTGTACTCTGGCCATAGCCTGTTCCCGCACCATTTTCATCGAGCCATCCATCAGATCGCGAATAATCGAATCCACATCACGGCCCACATAACCCACTTCGGTAAACTTGGTGGCTTCAATTTTAATAAAAGGTGCATTCGCCAGCGTGGATAAGCGACGTGCAATCTCTGTTTTACCCACACCCGTTGGTCCTATCATCAAAATATTTTTGGGCGTGATTTCGTTTCTTAAATCCGCGTCAACCTGCATACGGCGCCAGCGATTTCTTAAGGCAATAGCTACGGCACGTTTCGCCTGCTGCTGTCCTACGATATGTTTGTCCAGTTCGTTGACAATTTCTCTGGGAGTCATTTGAGTCATTTTATTCGCAATCCAGTTCTTCTATAGTATGATTTTGGTTAGTGTAAATGCAGATATCACCGGCAATTTTAAGACCATGCTCGACAATTTCGCGGGCATCCAGTGCTGTTTTATCTAATAGTGCTCTTGCCGCAGACTGGGCAAACGGACCGCCTGAGCCAATAGCCATGAGGTTGTCTTCTGGCTCTATCACATCACCATTACCGGTAATGATAAGGGAATGATGTTTATCCGCTACCGCCAATAATGCTTCCAGACGCCTTAACATTTTATCCGTGCGCCAGTCTTTAGCGAGCTCTACTGCTGCCCGCATAAGTTTGCCCTGATGTTGTTCCAGTTTTGCTTCAAAGCGCTCAAACAATGTAAAAGCATCCGCAGTTCCACCCGCAAAGCCAGCGATAACCTTATTGTGATAAAGCCTTCTGACTTTACGTGCGTTGCCTTTCATAATGGTATTACCCAGTGAAACCTGGCCATCACCACCAATGACCACCTTACCGTTTCGCCGTACGGATAAAATAGTTGTGCCTCGATATTGTTGCATACATATGTCCAAAAGAGGGTTGAGAGAGTTAAGAATGCTCACAATGGGGGTCTTTGATCTGTTTTTCAAGAACATTTTATATTTATAGCCGTAATAGAAGAAAAAATCTGCCTGTTACAACATGCTTTTTGTTTGTTGCTTTTTGTGAAAGAATAGTCGCCACATATTTTTATCCTTTAAAGGCGCTAATGCTATGCACAAAATTACCAAAACCTCCCTACTTGTTGCTTTATCGCTCAGTTTGAGTGCCTTAAGCGGTTGTAACCAACCTTCTGAAAAAACTAACGCAGACACTTCCGTTGTTAAAACCGAGACCGCAGCAGTAAAACAGACTAAAATCACTCGGGACTGGGTTTCTGCTGAAGCTGCGGCTCGAGCAGACATTTATGTTAAAGTAGATCTTACCAGTGATATCAGTGTTTATTCTGATAATCAGAAGCAGATGTTAAAATTGCTGATCCAGGCTTCACGAATTATGGATAAACTTTACTGGCTTCAATCCTATGGTGATAAACAGTCTCTGCTCTCCTCAATCAGTAACGATAAAGCCCGATATTTTGCCGATATTAACTATGGCCCCTGGGATCGTCTCAATGGCGACAAACCCTTTCTGACCCATACCGGCGAGAAGCCGCCAGGTGCACAGTTTTATCCAGCCGATATGACAAAAGCAGAATTTGAAGCCTGGGATCAACCCGAAAAAGATGGCCTCTATTCACTGGTTAAACGAAATGATAAGGGAAATCTTTATCTGCTACCTTTCCATATAGCCTATGCAACGGAACTACAAAAAGCAGCGGATCTTTTAATTGAAGCAGCAAAATCTGCCGATGATAAATCCTTTGCAAATTACCTTAATATGAGAGCTAAAGCCCTGGTAAGTGATGATTTTCAAGCCAGTGATTTTGCCTGGATGGACATGAAAACCAACCCTATAGAAATGGTAATTGGCCCCATTGAAACTTACGAAGATCAATTATTTGGTTATCGAGCTGCCTATGAAGCTTATGTGTTACTTAAAGATCTCAGCTGGAGTAAAAAACTGGCAAAATATGCCAGCTATTTACCCGAGTTACAAAAAGGTCTACCGGTACCTGATAAATATAAGCAGGAAACTCCTGGCACGGATAGTGATTTAAATGCCTATGATGTCATCTACTATGCCGGCCACTCCAATGCTGGCGCAAAAACCATTGCGATAAATTTACCCAATGATGAACAGGTCCAGCTTAAAAAAGGTACTCGCCGACTCCAGTTAAAAAATGCCATGCGCGCAAAATTTAATAAAATTCTGGTACCCATTGCAGACGTACTTATAGCTGAAA
>DRNA01000377.1 GCA_011322365.1 Aeromonadales bacterium
TTGAGAATGATTTCTTATGGTGGTAGTGCGCATAATATTTCGTTACTGGTGGCTGAAACGGATAAAAAATCGGCTTTAAATTTACTGAATAAGGGGCTTTTTAATGTTGAGAGAAAATAATAACCAGCTTCAAGATGAAAATCTGCTTGATTCTTTTAGTGAAATGGAAACCCCCTTTTACTTTTATGATCTCAAACTGTTACATAAAACGCTTAATGAAGTACAAACCCTGGCATCAAATTATGATTTTGATATTCACTATGCGGTCAAGGCTAATAGTAATGACAGAATTTTAAGAGAGATAGAAACCTTTGGTTTTGGTGTGGATTGTGTTAGTGGCAATGAAATTAGAGCTGCCATAAACAATGGGTTTTCTGCCGATAAAATTTTATTTGCTGGTGTGGGGAAAAGTGATAATGAAATCCGTTATGCACTTTCGCAGCAGATAAAAGCCTTCAACTGTGAATCTATCCAGGAAATGGAAGTGATCAATGCCCTGGCTGCCGAGAATAACCAGCAAGTTGAAATTGCCATCCGCATTAATCCGAATGTGGATGCTAAAACGCATCGGTATATTACCACTGGTCTCGATGAAAATAAATTTGGGGTTAATCAACGGGATCTGCCGGAAGTATTAGACAGACTCCAAACGCTTAAGCAGCTCAAACTTACCGGCATTCATTTTCATATTGGTTCTCAAATTGTTGATCTGAACGTTTTTAAAGGTCTCTGTCTCAGGGTAAATGAAATTTTACAATGGTTTGCAGAACAGCAGGTAAATATTCAGCACATTAATTTAGGGGGTGGACTGGGTATTGATTACCAGGCTCCGGATTCGAGTGCCATCCCGGATTTTTCGGCATACTTTGCTATCTTTAATAAGTTTTTAAACAGAAATCCTGAGCAAAGCGTGCATTTCGAATTGGGTCGTTCTATCGTAGGACAATGTGGAAGCCTCATCAGTAAGGTGTTGTATATTAAACAAAGTACTAACACCACCTTTGCCATTTTAGATGCTGGCATGACCGAACTGCTGCGTCCGGCACTTTACCAGAGCTATCACCAGATTGAAAACCTCAGTTCAACGGGAGATATTAACCAATATGATGTTGTGGGCCCCATTTGTGAAACTACCGACTGTTTTGGAAAATCAGTAAAATTGCCTGAAACCAGAAGGGGTGATTTTATCGCGCTGCGATCGGCTGGCGCCTACGGAGAAGTGATGACCAGTAATTACAATCTACGGGATAAGAATGAAGCGTTTTATTTTGAATGAATAGATAAATTTATTGTGTTGTAGGAGTGGTCTTCACCACTGTAGTTCAGGTTTTGTTTGCAGACATTCGTGAATGATTATGGGTATATACGGGTATAAATCTGGAAAATTAATTACAAATTTTAACCACCAGAGATGAGCCCCTGGAATCAACCACTTCAACCTGTGTGCCTTTTGCGGCATCAGGTCCTTCCACTCGCCACATGGTATCTCCCAGTTTCACTTTGCCGACACCATCAATTATGGCAGTGGTTAATTCGACTTTTCTGCCGAGAAATTCCGAACCACGTCGATTGAGGGTTTGGCTATCGGGATCCTCTCTGGGTGGATTTTTTTTGAAAAACAGGCGCCAGCTGATGATCGATACCACCGATAAAATAGAGAAGATAATAAACTGCAGTTCCCAGCCCAAA
>DRNA01000378.1 GCA_011322365.1 Aeromonadales bacterium
AATGAACCAAAGGCAAAATAAAGAATGAGGAAAATTAACCCCAGAGAAGCGGGTACCACGATCATCAGGCGTGCATTTGCCCGTCTCTGATTTTCAAACTGTCCACCAAAAACGATGGAATACCCGGCTGGTAAATCAATATCCGATGCAATTTTTTGTTCCAGCTCCGTCACCAGACCACCCAGATCACGTCCTTCCACATTGGTTTGAATCACCACTCTGCGTTGAACATCATCACGACGGATCTGAGGTGGTCCACTTTCTATTTTCACAGATGCGATATCTCCTAATCTGACCCAGGCGCCAGTAGCGGACTGTATTCTTAAATCCCGAATGGCATCAATATTATTTCGGCTTTTCTGATTCAGGCGTACATAGATATTGTAACGCTCGTTTCCCTGAATAACTTTACCCGCCTCCCGGCCTCCAATACCATCTTCTACGAGATCCATGACCTTGGATACCGGAATACCAAAATTAGCAATCAAATCTCTATCCGGCCTGATAACCAGCTGTGCTTCACCTTCGATCTGCTCAAGTGCTACCCCGCGAGTCCCCTGGATGGTTTTGGTGAGTGCTTCTATTTCAGCACCTTTTGCTGCCAGTGTATTCAGATCAGGACCAAACAGCTTGATAGCCAGTTGCGCTTTCACACCCGATAACAACTCGTCCACACGAGTAGCGATAGGTTGTGAAAATGAAAACAATAAACCAGGATGAAGAGAGAGTTTTTCCTCCATTAAAGTTTGTAATTGCTGTCTGTTTTCTGCCGAACTCCATTCTGGAACCGGTTTAAGACCGATAAAAATTTCAATATTGGAAACCGGTTCTGGATCGCCACCCAGTTCTGCTCGACCAATTCGGCTTGATGCATAGGTCACTTCGGGAAATTCCAGAATCGTTTTTTCAAGTTTAGGTGCAAGTGCCAGCGCCGTTTTCATACTGGTTGAAGGCGCTAATGTTACCCTGACATTGATGGTTCCTTCTTCAAGTTCAGGTACAAACTCAGTTCCCAGAAAAGGTAATACCGCCATGGAAGATAAAAATATACCGATAGCTCCGAGAACTACAGTTTTCTTTTTAGCTAACGCCAGAGGCAACATTTTCTGATAAAACTTATCTAAAGGTTTCATTATGGGACTTTCTTTTTCAACTACCGGCCTGGTGAATACATAACTTGCCATGGCCGGAATCATCACCAGTGCAACCAACATGGAAGCGAGTAAGGCAAATACCACACTGATCGCCATGGGTTGAAAAAGCTTTCCTTCTACACCCTGTAGTGAAAATAATGGAGAAAAAACTACAGTAATAATCAATACCGCATAAAATACCGGACTGGCCACTTCTTTCGCCGCTTCCTGAATTCTTAGAGCGATACCGCCACTTCCCTGCCTGATTTTCAAATCATTTACATCCAGAGAATTTTCATCAACAAGATGATCAGGATGACGAGGGTCAGGATGTCCCAGATGTTTGAAAATATTTTCCATCATCACCACCGAGCCATCCACCATAATACCAATGGCAATAGCCAAACCACCCAGTGACATTAAATTTGCAGAGACACCCCAGTACACCATGGCCATTAGCGCCATACCAATAGAAAGCGGGATGGATAATAAAACCAGTATTGTTGCGCGTACATTAAGAAGGAATAACATCAGCACAATAATGATGAAGATAAAGGCTTCAAGTAAAGCACTACTG
>DRNA01000379.1 GCA_011322365.1 Aeromonadales bacterium
AAAAAATAATTGTATTTGCTTAATATCTTAACTTTGACACTTATATTGGCCCATCTGATCCCTTGTCATCCCGACCTTGTGGAGGGATCTTAAAGTCTCAAGATACCTCCACAAGGTCAGAATGAAAAATCATTTATTTGATGTTCTTATTTTATTTTGACTAAATAAAAGTTCGGAAAAGGTATCCACTATAAAGATTTTCTATCTCAGCACTAAAACCTTTTTCATTCCGAGCCACTAAACCCTTGTCATTCCGAGCCACTAAGCTCTTGTCATTCCGAGCGAAGTCGAGGAATCTTATGCCGAGCCTCAAGATCCTTCAACTACGCTACGCTACGTTCAGGATGACAGACTTTTTTTCTCGAAACTCGACACTAAACTCCTTGTCATTCCGAAAACCTGCCCGATGACCGTAGGGAGTGCTTTGAGTTCCGTAGTGGAGCAATCTTTTACCTGGCCTTTGAAAAACCTCCACTTCAGCACTAAAAACAATCCTTCCGACCGTCGGAAAGTTTCAGGATAATAACAAATAAACTACTTTTCTGATGAAGAAAAGTACTTACATGATGGATACCATTTGAGCACACTTATTTAGTTTAAATTGTATTCCCCAATTATTAAATGATTAAATACAATTTAAGCTGATTCCAGCTTTTACTTTTAAACAAAGAGGGATTTATGTGGATTGGCGGAGTCGGTACTTTTTTTAGTCTCTTTCTAACGGCATTTTATGGAGGGAGCTTCAGGGGTAGAGTACCTGTAGTCGGGGTTTTAATTGTTAGTTATTTCTATTTTTATTGTCTAAAAATACTCGCAGAGCACTATGTGTTTCCTCGCCTGCTTATGCTGCTATCAGCTGTTGGTTTTATAATATATGGAATTGTTCTAGGTATAAGAATCTAAATTTCCCGATCTTGTTTGGGGCCGTATCAACCTAACTATCGAATACTAAAATTAATATCAATAAAAATCTAGCCATCAATACTGGAGTGAACTCTCCATGTTGTATAACAAAAATAAACTTTTTAAAGTAAATTAAATGCAAATAATATGTGTTTTTTGTTTTTTATCAAAAGGTTACGCTGGTACACTTGAGTATCAATGACCTCGAGCCACTGAAAGCCTTTCTTTTCTTGAAATAAGCTGTTTTAATGATAGTCTTGAACTTTTTACCATACAATGTTTTTTCTATTGGCACATGAAACAGGGTGACCCCAATACATTAGCAATATAAGCCATTTAATCCTTAATTTATTACTAATTTACATACCATGCTTATTGACGCATTTTTTCGGTTTTCTGCTATAACATTACTGTTGTTTGTTGCAAGTATGCTTGTTGTAAATGGATTTATATTGAGAAATTTTCGCGGGTCGAAATCATCCCTTTTTCTTTTTTTAGCAAGCATCAGTGTAACCGCACTTTTTGCAGGTTTTACACCTGAGTATATTAAACTGCCATTAGCATTTAAAATCTTTTTTCGATTTATGGATATTCCGCATCTTATTTTTATCTGGTTTTTCGCTTTATCTTTATTTCAAAAGGAATTTTCATTAAAGCCCATTTATCTGATAACTGGCATTTTATACAGTTCCGGGATCTTCTATGTCCGTTTGCAACAGTTTGATTTTATACATTATTTACCGATTTGGTTGATGCCGCTGATTCAGGGATTATCGGTTGTATTAATGTTGCATATGATTGCAGTTGCACTTACCGGACGATCCGATGACTTATTAGAAAAACGTCGTAAATCACGGCTTTATTTTGTCTTCATCATAGCTTTCATTGGTATTGCAACAGCATTATTAGAGACACTCAGTCAATCGTATGCTCTGTATTTACCGCTGGCAACCATAAAAGTTATTGCCATCTATCCAGCCATTGTCTGGCTTTGTTTCTGGTTGTTTAGTATTGAGAAAAGTAAATTTTTATTTGACAAAATTGAACCCAGGCAAAGCAATGATCTTAACTGGCGTGACCAGGCGCTGTTAGACAAGCTCAATTTCCAGATAGACGAAAACCAGTCCTATCTTGAAAAAGGGCTAACCATTGCAAGTTTAGCTAAGAAACTAGCGGTTGGCCCACACCGACTAAGAGTATTTATTAATCAAACACTGGGATATGAAAATTTTAGTACGTATATTAACACTGTTAGAATTAAAGCTATAAAAAATGCGCTGCAAGAGCCGGAAAACAAGCATAAACCGATTTTAACTATTGCCTTACAATACGGTTTTAATTCACTCTCTCCTTTTAACCGCGCTTTTAAAGCCATAGAAGGAAAAACGCCATCCGAATATAGACAAAAGCTAGAGTAATTTCAGAATCAATCAGATTTTTTTCATAATCGACAAGAATATCTTCTTAATAAAAGATAGTATCTACCTCACTATATTTTTAACACCTTGATAACAATGAACAAATTTTTACTATTAATAACCTGTTATATCCTGTTCGCAGCTAGTGGCATAAAAGCTTTTGCAGAAGAACCACAAACATCTCAAAAAAAATCAATTGTCAAAGCCATCAAAAAGCACTCAAAGGGCAATACAAAACAGGACATTAACTACTATTATCAATTAAAAAAACAATATCCTCATAAGTACAACTTTACAGATGAACAAGCGTTAAACAATCTGGGCTATCTCTATCTAAGCCAGGGCAAAATCACCGATGCTTTAGACATATTTAGATTAAACACTAAAGAATTTCCACATTCAGCCAATGCCTTTGACTCACTGGCAGAAGCCTTATTGAAGAATAAAGATAAAAAAGCAGCTTTACAGAATTATCAAATATCGTTGAAAATCAACACTGAAAACTCTCATGCAGCTTATGAAATTGATAAACTAAAATACCCAACAATAGATAAATCCAAATTTACAAAAATTTACAGTAAACAACAATATCTGGAAGACATAGATGAATTGGCATATCGTTTAACCACAGTCAACCCAAATGTATACAAATTTATATCGAAGCAAAAATTCTGGCAATTAATCAAAGAAAAGAAAAAACTTATCCAGGTAACAATATCACCTATAAATTACGCCCAATTTATCTGGGAAATCAGTGAAATATTTGCATCAGTTAGTAGTGGGCATACAGGATTGGGGTATTTCAATCAGCAAAATGAGATATTGCCGATAAAGCTCAGGTTTCCAGTTGAAACAAGATTGATTGATAATAAATTGTATATTATTGATGGTTTAATTAATAAAAATAAGGTAACTTCAGGTTCAGAAATTACCGAAATTAATGGTAAAAATGTTAGCAAAATAATGGCCGACATCTTTAAACATTTAAAATCTCCAGGCTTTATTGTTAGCTCAAAAATAGACATGTTCAATGGTTATAATACGGCTCTTATTGCTTATTCATTAGGATTTCCACAAACCTTTGAAATAAAAACAAAAGATAATGATAATGTGATTGTTCTAAGCCCACTAAAGCATTATCAATCCAGACCCTTAATTCCAGCATATCAACAATGTCAGAAAAATTTATGTCTTTCAACTCATAAAAAAATTAAAACAGCAATTATCACTATCCATAGTTTTAACTATTATGGTAGTAAATTTAAAACATATAAAAACTTTATTGATGATAGCTTTAAAAAAATACAAAATAGCGATACAGTCAATCTTATTATTGATTTGCGTTTAAATAATGGTGGCTCATCAGATACGGCTATTTTATTATTGCGTTATTTAGCCAAGAAAAAATTCAACTATTTTGCCAGGTCTCAATTTAATGAAAAAAAAGGTCCTTTTTACCCTGTAAAAAATAGATTTACAGGGAAAGCCTATGTTCTTATTGATGGTAATGGCGCTTCAACCACCGGGCATTTTGTATCACTTTTCAAGTACTTAAAATTAGGAACACTTATTGGCGAAGAACTGGGATCAAATGAATTTTCTACAGCTGGTCAAAATTTTTTCAGAAGTAAAAATACAGAAATATTTTATACAATCGGTCGATACACTTATATAACTGCAACCGACTCAAAAAATTATACGCGCGGCATAATGCCAGATTATTTTCTCACGCAAAGCATTGAGGATTATTTAAACAAAATTGATACGGTGTTAGACTATACTTTGAAATTGATTAAATCAAATCAACATTAAAATTTAAACTGGAATAACCTATAATTTTCAATAGAATACAAGTGGGTTAGCACATAACAAACTAACAAACACAGCACTGACAGCAGAAACCCAGCATTTGAGTTTGTCTTTAGGAAAAAATGTTTTTTATCTTCTTTCATTTTCGTTTTCAGGATTAACCCGGTCGATATACCTGTACATTTTCGCAGCCCTGTTCTATTAATTCCTGGGCCTGTAATTCGCTCATGATGCCTTTGTCGCAGTATAGCAGATAGTTTTTTTCTGGATCCAGCGCGGGGAATTTTCTGGCCAGTTCATAAAATGGCAGGCGAATAATGGAATTATTGGTAAGAAATAACGGCGCTTTTTCCTGTTCGTCAGGATGACGGATATCCACGACTATATCATCTATATCAGGGATTGATTTCAATTCAATGTCGTGAATACTTTTAATACTGTCGAGTACTTTATCAATGGAGGTGATTTGCACATCATCCACTGCCTGTTGCAGTACCGACATGTCCATTTTTGCTTCTTCGTGTTTTACCTTATCCAGCTTGGCTGCGGTGGTAGGTCGATCTGAAATAACGCCGCAATACTCCGGCATTACTCTGGCGAATTCTTCAGTGCCTATTTTTCTGGCAGTGGCAATAATATCTTCTTTATCTGTTGTTGCCAGCGGTCTTAATACCAGCTGGCTGGTAGCTTCATCAATCACGCTGAGGTTGGTTAAAGTCTGGCTGGATACCTGTGCTACGGCTTCACCGGTAACCAGTGCGGGAATACCATTTTCCAAAGCAATTTTTTCAGCGGCTTTTAACATCATTCTTTTTAACACCACGCCCATCATGGCGTGATTAACATTCTTCAGGATTTCTGCCACCACCTGTTGAAATGGCACCGAATAAAATCGAACCCGTTGCGAGCTAGCATATTTTTTCCAGATA
>DRNA01000380.1 GCA_011322365.1 Aeromonadales bacterium
AGTCACTTGAAAGTGATGTGACACTTTCTATCGCTACAGAAGATGCCATCAGTCTTGTACAACAGGAGATTGATCCGGATACCTTGTTTTTTCAGAGAAAATTAAAAATTTCAGGTGATACCGATCTGGCTCATCATATTAAAAATACCATGGACACGCTGGATTTGAATAGTCTACCGGGTGTACTGATGAAATTGATGGCTTTTTATAAAGAAAATATTCTGATGTAATTATGATGAGATAAAGACTTTTGAAATAAATTTTTTTAAGATTAGGTTAGTATGACGTTTCTTGCCTAAATTTCATGCCTTCAATTTGAAACCAGTAACCATTACAGTATTCATACTTATGCTTGAAAATATCGTTATTCGCTGTTGTTTCTCCAGAGATGATCTGTTTTAGTTGGCAAATCAGCTTGATGGTATCAAAGGGATTGACTGGCATGATTCTCAGGATATCGATACCCGAGGATTTCAGTTGTTGCCATTGGGTTAACAGATTGATGACTTTAGCTGATTGGGTTTGAATGCCATTAATTTGAGCAAAGCTGTCACCTTCCTGGGTTTTTACTAAAATACCCTGTTCATTTTCAAGACATTTAAACTGGCATTTATCTTTTTCAAGCTGGTGGTGTCTCGCAGTAAAGCATCGTGCGGAATAAGCCAGAGGCATTCTTCCGAAAACCTGATATTCCAGTTCAATGGCTAAATTTTTAGCCATTGGAATCATGGGCGCCAAATCGAGTTTACCTAATTCAACGGGTATACTCCAACGGCTTAAACCCAATGGCTTAAATATTTTTAATGTTTGATTATTGTAAATATTAATGGCACTACCTGCTACAAAGTTATTCTGATTTTTATGTGCAATTTGAATGGCAGAAAGATCATTCGCTTCAATCAGATAATTTTTCTGGCGGGCAATTTTGGCCAGATAATTTAATTCAGATTCGGCTTCAATTAAGGTGAGTGTGGATAAGACCACTTCTTTACCTGATTGTTTGAGCATGGCGGCGATATCTAACCAGTCAGGTAAGTTCATGGAGCGTCGTTTTGCACAAACAGTTTCGCCCAGATAGATAATATCAACCGGTGTTTTCGCCAGTGCCTCATAAAAAGACAGGTAGTTTTCTTTAGACCAGAAATAGGGTACGGCTGCAACAGATATTTTCATTGCCAGCTTCTCTCGTATGCACCGAGGGTTGTCTGATGACCTTCAGCCAATGTATCCAGTTTTGCCAGCACCTCGTTGTTTAATCTGATTGCAGAATTTTCAAGGTTATTTAAGGCATTTCGCCAGGCTTTTGTCACTGTGGCCACATAGGCAGGACTTCGTTGGCGTCCTTCAATTTTGATGGCGGCAATGCCTGCCTTTTTAAGTTGTGGCAGAATGTTGAGTGTATTTAAGCTGGTTGGTTCTTCCAGGGCATGTTCGATGTTGCCATTTACATCAAAGCGTCCTTTACAAAGGGTGGGGTAACCGGCATTCTCATTTTCATTAAACCGATCGATTAACAGTCCATTGAGTCGTGACTCCAGTATTTCACCTTTATCCTGCCACTGAACATAAGCCGCAGGCGAACAGACACCTTGTGTATTCGGTGATTCTCCAGTGAGATAGGATGATAAATAACAGCGACCTTCGGCCATTATGCATAGACTGCCAAAACCAAAAACTTCAATTTCTACAGGGGCTGAACGGGCTATTTTTACCACCTGAGCCAGAGAGAGTACTCGGGGCAGTACAGCACGTTTTATGGCAAAATTTTCAAAGTAAAAATTGAGTGATTGAAGATTAGTAGCCGAGGCCTGTACAGATAAATGAATAGGATAGCTTGCGGATTTTTTGCGGATGTAGTCCATTACACCAATATCGGCCACAATGAGACTGTCAATGCCAACAGACATCGCCTGATCAACCGCATTTTTCCATAGCTGCCATTTTTGTTCTCTCGGATAGGTATTGATAGCGCAGAAAACACGGCAGTTTTTCTGATGGGCGTAATGAATAGCCTGGGTAATCTGGGCTTCAGAAAAATTAAGACCTGAAAAATGTCTGGCATTGGTTTCATTTTTCAAGCCAATATAAACAGCATCTGCGCCGTGATCTACTGCTTTAATTAAAGACTGATAATTACCCGCCGGGCAGACAAGCTCCATGATTAAATTTCTTTTTTTGAACGAAATAATAATTGTTGATTTAAACTCGCTCTGAGAATTGCGTGGAATATAGTGGCGATATCCACATCATGGTAGGCACTGCTATTTTTGGCAATGATTTTGTCGATAATCACTTTTTCTCTCCCTGCATCATGGATGGGAATATTCTTTTGATATTTCAACTGGGCAATTTCTGCTACGCATTGGGAACGTTCAGTTAAACAATGGATGATTTGATCATCAATCTGGTCAATTTTAATTCGGAGTTCGGACAGCGAAAGATCGCTTACCGCAGGAATTGTTGGAGAAAGTTGGATAGACACAATACACCTTTAGTGGAATAGTAATACAGAGGTACTAGCTTAAGTAGCACCGGCATACGAACGCATCATTATATTTTGAAAAAGGGCAATAGAGTTGATCTGTATCAAACATACGGAGATGAACATCACTGATCGGATGATTTGAGAGAGAGAATATTTCTCTGATCATCAAGATAGTAGACCTGGTCACATCTTTTCGGCATAACTTTTAGTGCATACTCGGTTAGTCGCTGGAAGTACTGGATGAAGTGTTTGATTTGAATTTTGGTCATAATATGAATATCAGATTGATGCCCAGCTTCGAATTGAATTTGTTGGGCCAGTTTCTGTTCCTGCTCCAGTCGCCACTGATAAACACAGGCAAATGACGGAGCTTTTAGCATGATACAATAATTCATAAAATGATAAAGTGGTTCATAATCTCGGAGCAGGAATGTATTGACGCTTCTTCGCCATATTCCCTGAGGATCTTCTTCACGTTCGAAATCATTAATGGGCTGTGACAGGGAGGCGTTTTTCTGGTGTGGTATACCCCAGCACCAGCCTTCTATAATAACAATATCAACAGGTGTACTAATTGCAGGCCAGCTTTTTTCGGGGTAGGGGTTATCCCTGGCTTTATCAAAGCGTGGCAATAATACTTTTTGGTGAGTCTGTGCCAGTTGCCTGAAGGTTTGTTTGATCAAATCGGTGTTGTGGGTACCGGGAACGCCTCGAACCCGAAACAGGGGATGAATCTTTTTAGCCCGTTCATTACGTTGTGCTTGAGTCAGATAAAAATCATCCAGTGATAAAACTGCCACGCTCAGATGGTGATGCTTGATAATATAATGAGACAGAAATTGTGCCAGTGTGGATTTTCCAGACCCCTGAGAGCCATTAATGCCAACAAAATAAGTACACTTTAGTGCCTGTTTTTGTTCTACTAACCTTTCCGCCAGCCTGATATAATATTTATACTGTTTTTTATTGTAGATAACACTTGCTTGCTCAACCGACATGTTTTTCAAACATACAATGATGATATTTACAGGTATAATAGCGTTTTTTGCTGGAACAAGTAAAAAGTCATTTCAATGCAACTAGACGTGGATTTACAACGAGCCTGTGAAGCCGATGTTCCAGATGAAGAACAGATTCATTTATGGGTTCTCAAAACGTTAGTAAGTACCAACTATAGTTTTGATGCAGAAATTACAGTTAGAATTGTGGATGCTGAAACTATTCAGCAGCTCAATAGTCGCTATCGGCATAAGGATAAAGCCACCAATGTACTATCATTCCCTTTTGAAATCCCCCTGGGCTTAAGTCGAGAAGATGTGGGTGGACTGTTAGGCGATCTGGTTATTTGTGCGGATATTGTCGATGAAGAGGCAGTGCAACAGGGGAAGTTAAAACAGGCTCACTGGGCACATATGGTGATCCATGGGTGCTTGCATTTATTGGGCTATGACCATATAAAGGAGCAGGAAGCCATAAAAATGGAAGCATTAGAGATCGATCTTCTGTCTTCACTGGGCTATGCTAACCCTTACGCTGAAAATAGCTAAATGGATAAATTTGGAATATAAAAGATGAGTGATGACCAACCTCCCTCGAGAAGTTTTCTGGCCCGACTGAGGCATAAGTTTGTAGAGATTTTCCAGTCAACACCACGGGATCGTGAGTCGTTGATAGCAATGCTTCGTGAAGCTGAAGCTCGAACACTATTAAATCCTGACGCCTTAAGTATGCTTGAAGGTGTGTTGCAAGTCTCTGAAATGCAAGCTCGAGATATTATGATCCCGCGTCCGAAAATGGTAGTGCTTGATCTGGATGATTCTATAGAAGACATACTCAACATTGTTATTACTTCCAGCCATTCCCGCTTCCCGGTAATAGGCGAGAGTCGTGATGATATCGTTGGCGTGCTGTTAGCTAAAGATCTACTTAATCTGTATGTCAAAGCAGTTGGTAGAGACTCGGTTGCCCGCATTAATATTCGCGATAGCTTAAGGCCAGCAGTGATTATCCCTGAAAGTAAACGGCTGGATGTACTCTTAAAAGATTTCAGAAGTAAACGTAATCATATGGCGATGATCGTAGATGAATACGGCAGTATCTCCGGGTTGGTCACCATTGAAGATGTTCTCGAGCAAATAGTCGGTGAAATTGAAGATGAAACCGATATAGATACGGATGAAGATAACATTAACCAGATTGATATCAATGAATATAACATTAAAGCTCTCACGGATATCGAAGATTTTAACGAATATTTTGGCACTCAGTTTGCTGATGATGAAGTGGATACCGTAGGTGGGTTAGTGACACAGGCTTTTGGTCATTTGCCCAAACCCGGTGAAAGCGTTGAAATTAAGCCTTTTGAGTTTACTGTACTCAATGCTGATAATCGCCGTATTCGTCAATTAAAGGCCATTAAACTGAGCGATGATTAATTTTATAACAGGCTTTCCAGCACAGGTATTATCTTCAACGAAAGGCTATAAACCCTATCTGCTGGCTTTTATTAGTGGCATGATTTATCCGACAGGTTTTGCACCATTGGGTATCTGGCCGTTAACACTTGTTTCAATTCTGTTTTTTTATAGTTTAGTAAAATATTCACCTGCAAAACGTGCAGGGCTGGGTTTTTGCTACGGTTTTGGTCAGTTTGGCATTGGCACCAGCTGGGTTTATGTCAGTATTCATCAATTTGGTG
>DRNA01000381.1 GCA_011322365.1 Aeromonadales bacterium
TCGTGGTGATGACCACATTGAGTTTACATCTTCTGCGAACCGGCAAAGGCATGCGTAGCTGATTATCCCTGAAGCATTAGTTAAACCTGTTTACCGGCGCTCTAACTGATGTTTAACGGATTTTGTACTATAGTTAAGCCAGGGATTGTTGCAACTCCTCTTTCAGCCAGCAGGGTCGGTATTCTCGTATCAGGGAAAATGACTTAACCTGGCTTAGGGGAGGCGGTTAACTGGGAAAGAATTTTGTTAAAGAAAATCTCAACAAACCAGTTGAAACTGGGCATGTTTATCCATGAATTACATTGTTCATGGATGGATCACCCGTTCATGCGCAATCAGTTTGTTTTATCAGAAGCTAACGATATTGTTAAAGTAAAAAAAGCGGGTATCAAACAGATCACTATCGATATTTCTAAAGGATTAGATGTGGACAAGCCTGATTCAACCTCTACGGTAGTAACTGCTAGAACATCAACTGCAAAACCAGACAAAAAAATCACATCAAATCCTGATATTGATCACAGGCTACAATCGTCAAAAAAACTGGTGGCAAAGGCAAGCCAAATAGCCAAAAAGATTTTAGGTGATGTTTCGGCCGGGCATGAAGTCGATATGGAGGCAACTGAATCAACCGTGTCGCAGATCACCCAGATGATTGATAAAGATCCTCACACTCTGGTAGGTGTTTCGCGCATCAAAACCAAAGATGAATATACTTTTATGCACTGCGTCAGTGTATGTGCCCTGATGACCGCATTTGCTCAATATCTGGGGTATAGCAAGGAAGAGATAGATGAAATATCTACGGGAGCTTTATTGCATGATATTGGTAAAGCGTTGACTCCATTAGAAATTTTAAATAAACCGGGCAAGCTAACCGATGAAGAGTTTGTCATTATGAAACAACATGCTGTGACCAGGGAAACCAAATTACTGGATAATTGTGGTTTATCTGAAAAAGCCCTGGATGTGGTGAGTATGCATCATGAAAGACCCGATGGTAAGGGATACCCGTTGGGCTTGAAGGGAGATGAGTTAACGGAGGTTGGTAAGATGAGCGCCATTGTTGATATTTATGATGCTTTAACCTCTGTACGGGTCTACAAAAGTGCCTGGGAACCTTCAGAGGCCTTGAAAAATATGCTGAGTTGGTGCCCCCATCAACTGGATACGGCGTTAACACAGAAGTTTATTAAGATGCTAGGCGTCTATCCGGTTGGCTCGCTGGTTTTATTAAAATCCGGTCTGGTGGGTATTGTTATTGAACCCGGTGAGAAGATGTTAAGGCCAGTTTTAAAAATTATTTACAATGCTAATGGTCGCCATTATGTTGAAGTTAAACAGATGGATTTGAGCAAATACCCAAAAGAAAGTATCAAACAACCAATCTCTCCTTCCAGTTACAAAATTGAAATGGCCAAGTTTATCTAACTTCGATCGGGCTTATACCCAAAATCATTCAAGCTGAGTAAAAATGAAATTTATTTATCAAATTACTTGATCTATGGTTGATTTGTTTTATAATGACGTTCTGTCACTGACGAAGCGTCATTATAAAATATCAGGAAATATCTGTTGGTAAATTGTTATGAGTCCTAAAATAGTTTCAAAAGATGAAATTGCTATGAGGGAGAATTCACTTATTCAAATTGCCCGCGATCTTATCGAGAAAGACTGCACTACCACTGTGACCATGGATAAACTGGTGGCCGCAGCACCGTATTCTAAAGGGACTATTTATAAGCATTTTATCAGTAAAGAAGATCTGCTGATGGCGGTATGTAATACCTGTATGGAGGAGATTAAAGAATTATTTTTGCGGGCTTTGCAATTTACAGGTACGTCAAGAGAAAAAGCCCTGGCGGTCAGTGTAGCTTATGTTATCTGGGCTAAATTGCATCCTGCTCAATTATTTGCTGTGTTATCAGCACATTCTCCCAGTGTGGCTATGTGCAGTTCAGAACATCAGAATGAGATCCAGAAGAATAACGAAATTGCTTTAATGGGATTATTAAACAGTGCCATTGAGAATGCCATTGAAGCCGGAGAATTTACCTTACCTGAA
>DRNA01000382.1 GCA_011322365.1 Aeromonadales bacterium
ACATCAGGCAAAGCGTACATCACCGCTTCAATGGGGTAGGTGATCAACTGCTCGACTTCCTCAGACGCCAGACCTTTAGCTTCAGTATTGATAGTCACCTGAATATTGGAGACATCAGGAAATGCATCCAGATTTAATTTTGGCAACACCAATACTGTTGCAGCCATCAGCATCACAATTGATAAAATAACCAGTAGCCGGTTTTTTACCGACCAGTCTATAATTGAATTTAGCATGACAGGGCTCCTAATGTCCGTGGGGATCAAAGCCAGCTTTTGCTAACTCAGCTGATAGATAAAAAGCACCTTCAATGACAACAGGTGTGCCATCTTTGATACCATTTATAATCATGGAATCCCCCTGTCTACGCTCCAGTTCAACTTCAACCTGTTTAAAATGATTGGGTTTTTCTTCTACAAATACAGCCCAGTCACCATCAGCAGTTCTTACCAGAGCATTTTCCGGAACAGCCAGTTTTTTCTCAGTAGCCGCCTGTTGCAACTTAACAGAAACAAACTGACCCGGATGCAGATCATCCTTTGAATTATCGATGGCAATTCTTATTTTTTGTGTTCGGGTAGTCTCCGATATCAGATGGCTAACCTGAACAACCTGACCCTGATGACGCTCACCATCATGCACAATTTCAGCCCGATCACCGGCTGAAAAAAGAGCAGCCTGTGCAGGAGACACAAATGCTTCCACCCATATTTGAGATTCATCACTGATAACAAAAAGCTGTCCGCCAGTTTCTATAAATTGCCCTTCAATAAAGTCATCACTAATCACCACGCCATCAATGGGTGAAATTGCCTGGAAAAGGCCATCGGGTAATTGTGTCTTTTCAAGTTGTTTTAACTGGTTTTGATCGAGTCCCAAAGCCATCAATCGAGCTTTTGAAGATTGCCATTTAGAGCGAGCTTCGATATAACGTTTACCTGAAACTACTTTACGTCCTAACTGCTTTACTCTTGACCATTCTTTAACATTGACAATAAAAGCCTGCTGCGCTTCTGACATCTGGATACTGGAAATTTCTGCCAGAGGCTGCCCTGCTTTGACGTTATCACCCATTTTTGCCAATCGTTTGACTACCTGACCATCAATTCTTAAAGCCACAATAGCGGTTTTATATGCATTAAGAACCACTTCACCTGGGGCGGTTAATTCCTTAGCCACATCATGGTATTGTAATTTTTCTACCTTTATTTTAAATAAAGACTTGCTATTGGCTTTTAATTCTACAACACCGGGTTCAGCTTCGGCTTCGTCGTGCCCAGTGGCATGCTCTTCAGCCTGGATAGTTATACTGAGTAACAATAAACCCAGCATCCAGCCAATATTAAGAAATATATTCTTCGCTATTTTTTTCTCTAACTCGTTCGCTAATAAGTTTTTCATTTCTTTCTCTCAATTCTTTCATTTAATTTTGTTTTGTGACTAATTTTTAAAAATTAAATCACATGGAATTTTGTTGTTCTGACAGCTCTCTGTTTAGTTTTTTGCCAAACCCAGCCAGCCATCCATTTGTCCGGAAGCAATCAGATAGTCAATCCAGGCATTGATAACATCAGCTTTCAATTGAGTTGCTGCAATCTGAGTGTCCAGAGTCTGTTGAATTTGTACCAGATAATCGGTTGTTTCCAGCTCACCACTTTTCCATAACTTCTGTAATAACTTACCCCGCTGCTCGAGGCCAGACTGGGTCTGATTTACCCATTCCCGATAAGCATTAAGGGTTAATTCCAATGCGTTTTTAGTGCTTTTCACCGCTACAAGAACTTCTCGATAAGAATTGAGGTATGCCTGTTCCACCGCTACAGAATTAGCAATAGCACTATCGACCTGGGCCGAAAAATTGTTTCGAACAAAAAGAGGCATGGAAAACCCAACATTGACAATATTGGCACTACCTTCTTTACCAGCATTTATAGAAAGTGTTGGATCAGCATTTTTTTTACGGCTTGCTAAACTAATAGCACTTTTCGCGGCTTTGGAAGCTATTCTTAATTGCATTAAACGAGGGTGCTCCTGTAAAATTTCTTCAACACTTTTCAAGTCCGGCGTAACCAGATTTATATCCAGATCGGGGATGAGAATTTTTTTGAAATTTAAAAAAGCATCTAACTCTGTTTCAGCACTAAAATAATCAGCCTGAATTTTTGCCGACTTCATTCGAATTTCACCAGCTGCCAATAAAGCTAAATCTAATTCTACCTGACTGATGTCACCTACTTTAAAACGTTGCTTTGCTATTTTAACAAACTCGCTCAAGGTATCTGTCTGTTGAGAATTAAGTTCAGCAGCCACCATCGTTGTTTGAAAACGATTTATTTTCTTCAGAAAATTAGCGGCAATTGATTGTCGAATACTGACAAATTCGGCTTCAGCCGACAGTAGATTTTGCTGCCCAATCTTTTTTTGTGCACCCTGTTTATCTGACCAGTCAATAGTTTGTGATATGCCAATAGTGCGGATATCATCAACATTGGATTCATACTGGAGTGCGAGCTCAGGATTATACAGAGGCTGGCCCTTAGCTCTGGATTCCGCTTTAGCCTGATCTAGCTTCGCCTGAGCCAGTTGCATTAAAGGGTGAATTGCCAAAGCATCATCAACTATTTCAATGAGAGCATTGGATTTTACTTTTTCAACAGCAGCTATCGGGCCACTGAACACAAGAAATAAACCAAAACACAAAGTAAAGTGAACTTTATGTTTTTTTCTTAGGGGGTTTAACATACTAACTTCCTTAAATAACATTTTAACATTAGCTTTCCTGAAAGGCCTGTTTCGACTTAACTCAGGTACACTAAATATACCTACTTCCCCAAAGGGAATTAGTGATTCTCAGCAAAGTGCTGACAAAGAGATTACTTAAGAAAATATAACAGGGGGGGGGTAGGTGGTGGCTGTAAATTAGAATGTAAACTGATAATCTCAACAGCAGGTTTATCCGCTTTTCTTTGCTCCAGCTGAACAATATCTTGCGAAATGGCTAACAAAACGTTCATGCCAGCATGGCCACAGTGACCACACAGATCCGAAGAAGCATCATGATTTTCCTGAGATTGTACCAGAGTAGTTTCGTCTTTTGCAGAAACATCATCGCACCAGTCGGTCACAACATGGAAGTTGCCGATGAGGAATAGACCTACAAAGAGAATAAGAATGGAAGATTTCATAGCTATCATTCTGGTTCAAATGAGAATAATTGTCAATAAATCAATAGGATTTATGTGAACAATAGCCCAGAACAAGTCATTTATTAATGGATAAATGTAATATAGGGTAATAATGCATAACCCAGTTTCCACACAAATCTAAAAACCGGAAAACCAAAGATACTTAAAGCAACCAATCCCATTAAAATCATATTACCGTATTTATCGTTAAATTGACGATATTGATAAGCA
>DRNA01000383.1 GCA_011322365.1 Aeromonadales bacterium
AGAATTACAGAAAGTGGATGATCAGGCCTACGGTAAGTCCCTATCCAATGAAGAATTTAAAAAGCTCAATAGTGAACTGGAAAGAATTACCCGGGAAGTCGGTAAGCTGCATACCCCATTATCCAATGCGGATCAAATGTACAATTTACTGGTGCATATTGATTTAATACGAAAATTGCTTAAGTCAAAATTAAAGACTTGAATTGCTACAGGTTCTGTCAAGTTAAATTATTATCAATAATGAAATAATTTAAAATAAAAAGAACTATTACACATAAAATTAATAATGCAAATATTATATAAGGTTTTTTTTCATCTTTCTTAATGTTTTCAAGGTTCGTTTTTTTATGTGTTCTTTTTGCTAATGTATTAGGAAATAGAAAAGCCATTCCATAAGAAAAAGCTCTTTGAGCATTTAACCATACCCCAAAATCATAGGATTCATCATGGAAGTTTTTATCCATTTTCTTTATGTTTTTATATTGTCCAATCCAAAAAGCAACTAGAATCATAAGTATTCCAGTTATAAAAAATAAAGAATAAAAGCTAAGTAAGAAATTTTTTGAATGAATAAATATACTGATTTTTTCAGTCATTTATATTTACCTTATATAAGAACGAACCAGATGATACTGTTCTGGTGTGTTACCACGGGTTACAGCCATAATGAGTTGTTGTCTGGCATAATCTATGGACTTAAAAAAGTAGTTTTTAAACCAGCGTTGTGGATGAATGGCGCCTTCTTTATATTTATGAGTTGATTCTGAACCATATATTAGAAAAAACAAAAAAAGGGAAATAAGAAAAAAATGAAAAAATAAATATTTTAAATGGTAACTGTGATTTTTTTGGAATTGTATTTAGATCAATGTTTTTATGTACCTTTTTTCCAAGAGAATTAGGAAAGGTAAATGATATCCCATATGTAAATGCTCTATATGCATTCAATATTATTCCATAGTCTACCGGAGGAAATAAAAAAAACTTGTCCATTTTTTTTATATAACTAAACCGACCTAAATATATAATTAGTATTATAATTATTGCTGTATTGATAAAGAAACAAATAGCAATAAAAAAAAGTAAATACTTAATATTTATATGGTTTGTTATTAATTCAATCATTTTCAATAACCTCGTAGATAAATGAACCAAAATTTTCTCCAGATTTTCCTCCATAAGTACCGCCGAGATATGCACTTGCACCACCAATTAATAAACCGCACCATAATAGTGATGTACCCGCAGTTTCAAGTCCTAGAACCATAGTGCATGATAAATATGTGGCGGCAAAACCAGCCATAGCACCACCACCAATCGAACCTGCAAGTCTGGCCCCTTCGAAATATTTTGTTATAGTACATTCTTCTTCCCGACCTGTTGTGCATGCTTCATATATCTTATGTCCACTATGAAAAGAGTCCAGAGCAATACTTATATAGCCCAGAGATTTTAGCAGTTTTGCCTGTCTGGCTGCTCGCTCCAGATTTTGTGCATAATTAGGCAGGCTGTTAGAACTTTTGGCTGAACGGGATAGTTTTTTCTTACCCTCTTTTAGCCCCAGTATTTGAATGGCTTCGCCGTCCTGGCGTTTTAGTACTAACATTGTGTTCCCTGTTAAGAGCAGTGATTTATAAATAGGGCTTAATACATACCGAATCTTTTCATTCTTCCATCCGGAGTAAAACCTATAATGTTGACTTGATCCGGCCCCTCGATCTTATATCTGTATGAATAAGTATTTGGAAAAGCCCTTCGTTTAAATTTTTTCCAGACCTCTGATTTTCTGAGTTCATCCCGCGTTACCTCTCTGGCAAGATAGCCGTCTTCCAGTTTTATTACGCCTTTAAAGTAGTCGCTTGAAAAGTTACCCTGATCGTCTCTTTTTCCCAATAATTTATCTGAAGGGAAGGTTTCATAGTATGTTCGAAATTGTGCGGTAAAACTATGTACTTTTTCTTCTTTAATACCTCTTTCAAGGGTTATTGATAATCCTTTAGAATCCCATATATAGACATCGTTAAATTGACCTTTACGATCGGGTTTTCCAAAAACCTTAAACCATTTTTCTACAGGATCCATTAGTTTTAAGATATGCCCATTAAAGGTAATAGTGCGGTCTTTATTAATAATAATAATATCCCGGTTTTTAGTATCCGGTTTTTTCTGGCCAAAAAAGTTTGTTATGGGGTCATACCAGTGGCCTGCGTCGTTCTGTTCATGCTGGTGGTTGAAATTACGCAGGGTATCAAAAGCCGTGGCCTGAGTAATGCCGGATAAAATAAACAGAATTATAAATAATGGTTTCATTGAGGATTATTCCATAATGGTTTTATAGGTTTCTATGGCGTATTCTACAAATGCAGAGTTTTTGTCTATTATATCCTGCAGTTCTTTTCGGGCATGTTCTACTGAGCCTTCATAACGGGCGGCCTGTTTCATTTTATCTGGATGGCTGTCAGCCCATTGCAGGGAGTTATGGTATATTGCCTGAATTGGTTCTATGGTATTGTTCATATCATACTGCCAGGGATGGGTAAAATATATATCCACTCTGTCCAGCAGGGTCTGGGTGTATTGTTCCGGTTCCTGCCAGGCCCGTCTCATAAGCGAACCCAGGTCCCTTATCATAATTTTGGCATTTTCAGCCGCCAGAATATGCAGGGGGTTGTCGTCATGGTCCTTGGCTATCTGGGAATGGGTGGGGTTGGTGCCGTTCTGGTTTTCCTGATAAAACGGAATTTC
>DRNA01000384.1 GCA_011322365.1 Aeromonadales bacterium
ACTAACTAACTAACTTACCTATCTACTTTATTCTCATTCGGAACATCTCATTCCAGAATAAACCTGGATATTCAATTTCTGGGGTGGACGATGGGGTTTGAACCCACGACCGCCGGAATCACAATCCGGAGCTCTACCAACTGAGCTACGCCCACCATCAACTTTTTACATTCACTCTATATTAATAAAGCAACAGTTATCTTTTCAACTTCAACGTCCAGGACGCTGGTCATCAAGGTAAGATAACCTGAAAAATGGCACGCCCGGCAGGATTCGAACCTGCTACCCTCGGCTTAGAAGGCCGATGCTCTATCCTGATGAGCTACGGGCGCATAATTCCAGACATACCCACCGGTAAAAACTGGTCGGGGTAGAGAGATTTGAACTCCCGACATCCTGCACCCAAAGCAGGCGCGCTACCAGACTGCGCTATACCCCGAAAATTTCTGTTATTTTACCGTCATTTGCGACAGTACAATCACAGAGGGTGCGCATAATACTGGCTAATTTTGCCTCCGTCAACTAGCAATGGGGTGCTATTTATAAGGTTTTTTCTTTTCTCCGAGAGCAAACAGCCAGATTTCAAACAAACAAAACAATAACTGTTGAAATTAACTTTAATTTTCAATGGGTTATCATGCAAGGCTGCCTTAGTGGAAAATAGGTGCTTTCAATCACCAGGGAATCTTGAGAAAATAGCATCAACCTTTCAATACAAAACTGACTTTATGAGCGCAAAAATCATTGATGGCAATGCCATTGCTGCCGATTTACGTCAACAGGTAAAAGCAGGCGTTGAAAAACGTATCAAGCAGGGACTAAAAGCTCCCGGACTTGCTGTCATACTGGTTGGTGAAGACCCGGCTTCAACAATCTATGTAGGTAAAAAGGAACAGGCCTGTAAAGATGTTGGTATCCATTCCAGCATGCATCATTTAGCTGAATCGACCAGCGAGCAGGAGCTTATTTCTCTAATTCAAATCCTGAACGCTGATGCTGATATAAATGGCGTACTGGTGCAGTTACCCCTGCCCGGACATATTGATGAAGACAGGGTACAGGATGCCATTGACCCCGATAAAGACGTGGATGGATTCCATGCCATGAATCTGGGTAAACTGGTACAGAGAAGACCTCATCTTCGGCCCTGCACGCCTGCGGGTATTATGACCATGCTGTCCACAGTTACTTCTGATCTCAAAGGGGTCGAAGCGGTCATTGTGGGAGCCTCGAATATTGTCGGGCGCCCTATGGCGCTGGAGTTACTTATCCGTGGGGCTACGGTCACCGTTTGTCACCGTTTTACCAAAAATCTGGCCTACCATGTTCAGCGTGCAGAATTGTTAATTGTTGCCGTCGGTAAACCTGGGGTAGTTAACGGTGAGTGGATAAAACCCGGAGCGATTGTCATTGATGTAGGTGTTAACCGTCTGGACGATGGCACACTATGCGGTGATGTGGAATATGAAACGGCCAAAGATCGTGCCAGCTGGATTACGCCGGTACCTGGTGGCGTCGGGCCAATGACCGTGGCAACGCTCCTGGAAAACACGCTAGAAGCAGCAAGCGACCTTCACCAGGATGGATCATAATTTGTTACAACCTGTCTGTTTTATTTCTCTTAAATAGTACCCGAACTGCTAGAAATCGCGTACTATTTCCTACCATTGTGTCAGGTCTTTCTACTGTGTTAAAAATATAATGGCTATGTCCCTGAAAAATTCGTCTATTTACCGTCACATTTTCTTTTTAACCTCCCTGGTATTTCTATTTACGGTAAGCCCCTCATCATTTGCCGCCATCCTTTCTAACATCAGCCATGATGTACCTTTTATTCAACAAAAAGTAACCATTGATGGCGTTATCAATGAGAAGGTCTGGGAACATGCGTTAAAAATTCCGCTTAACATTGAAACTAACCCGGAAGACAATATTCCTGCGTCGGTAAAAACCACTGCTTACCTTTTTGAAGATGGCCAAAATCTTTATATTGCTTTCGATGCCAGAGATCCTCAGCCTGAAAACATCCGTGCCTATTACCGCGATCGTGATAGTTCATTTGGTGATGACATTGTTGGTATTATTCTGGACCCGGCCAATGCAAGAAATCTGGGTTATGAGTTTTTTTCCAACGCACTGGGTAGCCAGATGGATGCCACGGAAGATGATCTGAACAAAACTGAATCTACCAGTTGGGATGGGATCTGGGATTCTGCCGGTCAGATCACTGCTCAGGGTTATGTAGTAGAAATGGCCATTCCTTTTCGCTTGCTGCGTATGAAAGAAACCAGAGGCAAAAAAAAATGGGCTTTTGAACTGTTGCGATTTTATCCCAGAGAATTCACACGACGAATTTCTAATAATGTCCGAGATAGAAATCAGCGTTGTCATCTTTGCCAATTCAGTATTTTAAGAGGTTTTGAAACAGCTGACAGTGGTGATGACCTCCAGTTAATTCCTACACTGGTTTCCAGCAAAGCACAAACCCGGGATATTCAAAATCTCCCGAGCCCTTTTGAAACCGATAACAAAAATGAACTGGGGCTGGATTTACGCTGGGGAATTAATTCTAATCTGACTTTAAATGCGACTTTAAATCCCGATTTTTCCCAGGTTGAAGCCGATGCTTCACAGCTTTCAATTAACAATCGATTCGCACTGTTTTTTCCAGAAAAAAGGGCTTTTTTCCTGGAAGGTGCCGATTTTTTCAGTTCTCAATCACGCCTTATTCATACCCGTTTGATCTCTGATCCCGATTGGGGCATCAAATTGACCGGAGAAAATACCAATCAGAACTGGGCATTATTTTCTGCCAACGATACTGCAACCACTTTGCTAATTCCTGGCAATCAGAACTCTACCCTGGCCACTATGGACATTAAATCGACCAACTCCGCATTCCGATTTAACCAACGTTTAGGTGATAAGCTCAACATCGGGACTCTGATCACCAACCGGGAAGGAAGCGACTTTTCCAGCACCATGGCATCCGTTGATGGACGTTGGGATATTACCGATAAACAGCAACTTTCAGCTCAGTTTATGCATTCGAAAAGTCAGTACCCGGACTTTTTTGTTAATGAGCAACAGCTTACTGATGATAGTGGTAATCTCCAGGCTGATTTTTCAGATAACGCCTATCGGTTAAACTACGAATATCGTAGCGAAGAATGGTTAGTGAATGCACAGCGCATTTACACAGGAAAAGATTTTCGCGCAGACCTGGGTTTTATTTCAAAGTCAGATTATGTGCGGGACAAACTGAGGGTGCATCATTTCTGGTATGGCGAAAAGGATGATTTCTGGAATAAATTTGAAATTAATGGCGAATTAAAGGAAGCAACTTCAATCAGTGGGCAATTGCTGGAGAGGGAACAAATCATCCGTTTTGATCTGGATGCCGCTCTGCAATCTGTTTCTATTTTGTCATTGAGTCACAAAACACAGCAGTTTAACCAACGTGTATTCAGTTTAAATCAACAACGATTTTTCTTCCAGAGTACACCTCTTTCCAATGTAAATTTTGGATTTTTTGCCAGATTTGGTGATGAAATTGACTTTACCAATACCCAGCCGGGAACCATTGTCTCGCTATCCCCTAATATTACCATTAACCTGGGTAAGCATTGGATAGTTAAACTCAATCATACCTATCAGAAGCTGGATGTCGCAGCTGGGGAATTATTTAATGTGAGCCTCGATGATCTCAAAATTACCTGGCAAAAAGATAATCGCACCTCAGTGAGACTGACTTCACAATTTCAACGACTTAACAGAAATACTGCTCTTTATCCTTTTTCTGTGGAAGAAAAGTCCGATGATCTGAATTTACAGTTGCTCTATTCCTATAAAATTGACCCACAAACATTAGTATTTGCCGGTTTCAATAGCGGTCGCAGCACACCCAATAGTCAGGCAAAATTAAAAGAACGCGATCGCCTGTTCTTTGTTAAATTTAGCTATTCCTGGTTGGGATAACTGTTTCTTTACGACTCAATATTCTGCAGACAAACACAGAAGCAGGAGCGAATTTATTCGCTCCTACTGTTTATCCTGTAAACCTTATTTCATAACAGCAACAATTTTTAGTTGCAATAAATCAGGCTTTTCGCCAGATGGTACCTGTTGCTGAATCTTCCAGAACGATACCTTTTTCCGTCAAAACATCCCTGATGCGATCCGATTCTGCCCAGTCTTTATTTTCACGAGCCTGATCCCTGGCAAAAATTAAGGCTTCAATATCGGCATCTGCATCCTGTTCACCTTTTAAAAATGCTTCGGGTTGTCTTTGCAGGTGACCCAGTACTCCGGCTAATTTTTTTAACATTCTGGCATAAACAGTCGCTTTAACGGCTTGAGCTGTTTTCAGGCGATTAATTTCCCGTGTGAGCTCAAATAAAACGGCAATGGCCTCCGCAGTATTAAAATCATCATTCATAGCATCACAAAAGCGTTGCTCAAATTCAGTGGTACTTTTTATAAGTGATTCATCCACATCTATTTCTGCTTCAAGATCCAGTCCACGTAATGCCGTATAAAAACGTTCTAACGCCGCCTGGGCCTGATGCAAATTATCCCGAGAATAATTAAGAGGGCTACGATAATGGGAATTCACCATAAAAAATCGTACCACTTCCGCATCAAAATCCTTTAATACATCACGAATGGTGAAAAAATTATGTAAGGACTTGGACATCTTTTCTTTATCCACCTGTAACATGCCGGTATGCATCCAGAGATTGGCATAATGCTCTCCCGTGGCACATTCGGATTGAGCTATTTCATTTTCGTGGTGAGGAAATTTGAGATCGGAACCACCTCCATGAATATCAAAATGATTACTCAGGCAATGGGTTGACATGGCCGAACATTCAATATGCCAGCCCGGTCGTCCTTCGCCCCAGGGAGATGGCCAGCCGGGTTCACCAGCTTTGCTGGATTTCCATAACACAAAATCAACCGGGTCCTGTTTATCATCTGCTACATCAATTCGAGCTCCGGCACGAAGCTGTTCCACGTCCTGACCAGAAAGTTTTCCATAATCAGGAAATTTACTCACATCAAAATAGACATCGCCCTGCTCTCCCTGATAGGCGAAGCCCTGATCGATTAATGAAGCAATCATGGTGATAATTTCATGCATATGTTCGGTCGCTCGAGGCTCATGATCAGGGGGTAATATACCTAATGCGTCAAAATCATCATGCATGGCCTGAATATAAAATTTTGTCAGCTCACGAAAGTCCTGTCCGGTTTCATTGGCTCGCTGAATTATTTTATCGTCAATATCGGTAATATTACGAATGTAATTAAGATCATAACCAGCAAAACGCAGGTAACGTGTAATCACATCAAAATTAATAAAAGTTCTTGCATGACCTGCGTGACATAAATCATATACAGTGACACCACACACATACATCTGTACCTTCCCCGGGTGGATAGGTTTTAATGGTTCTTTTTGTCGTGTGAGGTTGTTAAATATCTGTAACATCGAAATAACCCGTGCCGGTAAAAGTTAAGGGAAATCATTGTCCCATGGCTATGGAAATTATATCATTGTCTTTGGAACATCCACAGAGTCTGCAGCGGTTATTTTAACAAATGGAGGAATTTCTAATGAAAAAATTGCAACACCTGATTGCTTTCACGTTGATTTTTATATTTATTTTACCCATTGCAGTTTTAGCAGCCGAAAAGCCACGTGTAAAAATTGAAACTTCAATGGGTAATATCATACTGGAGCTTGACCCTGAAAAAGCTCCCGCAAATGTTAAAAATTTTCTCCAGTATGTCAATGGCGCCTATTATGATGGCCTGATCTTCCATCGGGTAATTAAAGGTTTTATGATCCAGACCGGTGGCTATGATGCCGATGGAAAAAGCAGACCGGCGTTAAAACCTGTTATCAATGAAAGCCTGCATGGTCTGAAAAATAAAAAATGGACGGTAGCAATGGCAAGATCAGACGATGCGGATTCAGCTACTACACAATTTTACATTAATACCCGGAATAACAAAAACCTGGATGCCACCCGTAAAAAAAAGGGTTATACGGTTTTTGGTCGGGTGGTAGAAGGAATAAATGTGGTTAAGGCCATTGAAAAAGTCGAAGTTGGCCCCGATCTCTATCTGGGTAAGCATCGGCCCGTTGACGATGTGTTTGTTATTAAAGCTCGAGTAATTAAATAATTTAACCTGAAACCGGAGATACCATGGTAGTTTTTGAAACAAATAAAGGCAATTTCACCCTTGAACTCTTTCCTGAAAAGGCCCCGAAGACCGTTGAGAACTTTCTAAATTATGTCAGGAAAGGTTTCTATGACAACACTATTTTCCATCGAGTCATTCCTAATTTCATGATACAGGGTGGCGGTTTTGAACCGGGCATGTCACAAAAGGCAACAGATGAGCAAATAGAAAATGAGGCCGATAATGGTCTTTCCAATGAAACAGGAACCGTTGCCATGGCACGAACCGGCGACCCTCATTCAGCTTCCTGTCAATTTTTTATCAATGTCAAAGACAACAATTTCCTTGATTTCCAGAACGAATCACCACAGGGTTATGGTTATTGTGTTTTTGCTAAAGTTGTTGATGGTATGGATGTTATCGAAAAAATAAGGGACGTAGAAACTTCATCCTCCGGCATGCACCAGGACGTACCTGTTGATGATGTCATTATCAATAAAGCCTACGAGAGCAAAGATTAGAGTTCAGTATGGACTACCTGATATCTGACTTGCATTTACATAAAAATCAGCCTCATGTTCCGGGGCTGTTTTTTTATTTTATGCAAAACATCGCCCCTAATGCCGATAACCTGTATGTATTGGGTGATTTATTTGAGTATTGGGTAGGGGATGATTTCAGTGATGAATTAAC
>DRNA01000385.1 GCA_011322365.1 Aeromonadales bacterium
ACAAAAGGGGCTCTATAATAGTTCATTGCCTTATCTGTGATGGTTCTATTTATAAATCCGGGTAGTACCTGTTCCACAAACATGTGCTGTTGAAAAACCATAGTATCTCCCTTAATGGGATCTTTGAGAGCTCGAAACATACCGCCCATTTCCTTTCCCATAGCTTCAAAACTCGGTTGAGGGAATATTGGGGGAAGAATGCCTTCCATAAATGCGATGGCTTTTATTTTATTGGGATTTTGACGAGCGAAATCAAAACCAAGGCCTGCGCCCCAATCGTGAACTACCAGGGTAATATTGTTCAGTTTTAATGAGTTAATGAATGCCGACAGATATTGATATTGATCCTGATAACTATAAGCAATATCAGGCTTGGCAGATTTCCCCATACCAATTAAATCAACAGCAATAGCACGATTGCTTCGAGTTATGAAGGGAATGATATTTCGCCAGAGATAGGAGGAGGTCGGATTTCCATGAATAAAAAGAACTGGATCGCCTTCACCTGCATCAATATAGCTCATACGACTGCCCAGAACGTCTACCCTGGATAAGGCATATTCCATATCGTCGTTTATGGGATTCTCAGGTATTTTTCTTTCATGAGCATATCCCGAGGATAGCAAAATCAATGAAAAGAAAAGCTTAAAAAATAATTTCATTTTAATTCTCCGTAGTAAGATTAATTAGACATAGATGGGATGCTGTATTGAGTAATAGTGATATCAGCTGCCTGATCTCTAAGGGAAATTAATTCCTGGTATTCTTTGGATTGATACCAGCGCTCTAAGGTTGCCTGATCTTTAAAAGTAATAATTGCTGCTGACTGATGGGATGCCTGACCTGTTAGCGTCCCCTGATATGAACCTTTTAAGAGGATTTCGGCACCGGCAATATCAAATGTGGATTTAGATTTTTCTGCATATTGCTGGAATTTTTTGGGATCTTTTACTGTTACAGTGGCAATAATAAAAGCTTTCATTCGGTTTTCTCCTGATAAATTACCGTGTTATCTTTTTATTGGATAAAGAAAATTTGCTTTATAATGTTCATATGTGTACATTATAATTTGAATAATAACTTATTGTTCATATATGTACAATATATTTTTGGGGTTTAAATGGGCAGACATAAAAAATTTGATCGAGACCAGGCCGTTGACTGGGTGATGAATGAACTTTGGAGAGTGGGTTATGAAGCCTGTTCCGTAAAATATATTTCCGAAAAATTGGGTATTACACGATCCAGCTTTTACAATGCCTTTGAAAGCCGTGAAGTATTATTTTTTGAGGTACTTCATCGTTACTTCTCCTTATCGCCTGATCGGAAGTTGAGTCAATGCACTGCTGAAAAACGTCCTCTCGTTTTACTGTGTAAGGTTTTTAAGGAAATCTGCAGGGTCAGAGCAAACGATCCAGAACACCGTGGATGTCTGGCAGTAAATAGTATAGCCGAGCTAGTAGGCGTTAATGAGGTGTTGGGACCACCGCTTGAAGCCGCCATAGAGCAGAGTATCAGCAGGTTTGAAGATATCTTGAATTATAGCATTAGCCAGGGTGAATTATCGCCTGATCATGATACTCGTTCACTTGCTCTGGCGGTGCAAAATTTATTAATTGGCATCAATACCTTATCCAAGGTTATTCAATCAGAAGCACAATTGTGGGCTTCAACAGAAGTTACTTTACGAGCGCTGGGAATATTCAGAGAGTGATGGCTGAAAGTACAAACTCACGTCGCTGAGAGTTTGTACTTATTGGCAAAAATATTTGTTATTTAACTGCTAATTGGAGTACCGCTAAAATACTCCTCTGGATAGTTTCTTATCTCATGAGCTGGCGTTATATTCCTGCTGAAAAACATCACCAACAACGGGAACAGAGAACATCCTTTGCTCAAATTTGTCGATAGCCTTATAGCTGGAAATAATGGGTTTTTCCAAAACAGATCCCCAGTGAATTACTGTCATCAAATATAAATCGGCCAGGGTTAACTGATCGCCTGCAATAAAGGGATTTTGCTCAAGTTCTGAATTAATGATGCTAAATAAGCGATGGATTTCAGCCTCCGCTTTGGCTTTAATGAAATTTTTATCATCACCGTATCTTTCTGGATAAAAAGCAATTGAAAATTGAGGATGAACCGTGGCATACATAAATTGCAACCATTTGAGTGCATTTGCTTTTTGCAGGGTTCCTGCTTCTGGCATAAGTCCGGCCTCTGGATATTTCTCGGACAAATATAAATTAATGGCAGCGCCTTCAGTCAGAATGTGGCCGTCAACAGTAATGGCAGGTACCTTTGCCAGTGGATTAATTTTTAAAAAGGCTTCTTTTTTGTGATCGCCTTCTGAAAAATTGATGATGGTAGTGTCAAACTCAACCCCGGTTTTGGTTAAGGCAGCCTTGACTGCTAAAGAACAACTATGGGGAGCATGGTATAAAGTTATCATTGAGATTCCTCGATTAAGTGGATATGTACCTAGAGCTTACAGTAAATTATCCGTTTGAAAATACTCGAAACATGCACAATGTTCGTGTAAAATTGCACGAATGGATAATTGGGATGATATTAGATATTTTTTACAGGTAGCTAAAAGTGGCAATGTTACTAATGCTTCAGTGGTTCTGGGAGTCAACCATTCCACAGTTTCCAGGCGAATTAGAACATTAGAACAAAATCTCGGCGTGCTTTTGTTTCACCGACAACCCGGAGGGTATGAACTGACTGATGCGGGTAATGCTATTAGGGAAATTGCAGAGGATATGGAAGGCAATAGCCATAAAATTGCCCGACAATTGTTTGCCCATGATTCTCGTATTGAAGGTCCCGTTAACTTAACATTACCCCACGATTTACTGGATTTTTGTATCATGGATGATCTTTTTCGTTTCAAGCAGAAATTCCCCGAAGTGACATTAAACCTGGAAGTTGCCAAAGGGCTGAAGAATCTTGCTGTAAGAGAAGCGGATCTGGCCATAAGGCTAACACCAGCACCTCCGGAATATTTAATTGGGTCAGAAATTTGTAAAATACAACATGGGATTTACGCACCCCATGATTTTGATATAAAAGATAAAGTAAAATTAATCCTGTGGTATGACGAGCTGGAAAAACCACAATGGGCCAAAAAATATTTTCCTGAAGCCCAGATTTCAATGAGAGTGGATGATTGTTACAGTATGTATTCAGCAGTAAAAATGGGGTTGGGAGTAGCCAGAATCCCGTGCTACTTACCTGACTTGATCGCCTCTCCCGAGGTAAAGCGGCTCAATTTTGAGGTGGTACGTTCAAGCTGGGGAGTTTGGGTATTAAGCCACGTGGATCTCAGGAACAACTTAAGAATCAAACGATGTCGTGAATTTTTCAGAGAAGCCTTACGCAATAAAAAGCCCTGGTTTGAAGGCGAAAGATCCAGTTTTCTGGACCTGTAAGTTAAGCTGTGTATCTATTTTTTTCTTTTTACTTGGTGAATTGTTGGAGAAATATTTATTCATAATTAACCTGAGATCTGGTTAAGCAACCACCAAATCAAATTCTCTTTCTGTAATATTCAATGAGGGTTTGTTATCCTTAAGGCTATATGCCACAAGGCCTCCAATCAGATTAATCATGAATCCATTGATACTACGATGACGTGAATGT
>DRNA01000386.1 GCA_011322365.1 Aeromonadales bacterium
TCTAAACTCTAAACTCTAAACTCTAAACTCTAAACTCTAAACTCTAAACTCTAAACTCTAAACTCTAAACTCTAAACTCGCCACTAAAACCTTGTCATTCCGAGCCACTAAAACCTTTGTCATTCAGAGCGAAGTCGAGGAATCTTATGCCGAGCCTCAAGATCCTTCAACTACGCTACGCTACGTTCAGAATGACAGACTGTTTTTTTTAAACTCTAAACTCGTCACTGAATTCCCTGTCATTCCGAGCGAAGTCGAGGAATCTTATGCCAAGCCTCAAGATCCTCCAACTACGCTACGCTACGTTCAGGATGACAAACTGTTTTTGCTTGTAACTCGTCACTCGACACTCGACACTAAATTCCTTATCATTCCGAAAGCTTGCCCCATGACCGTAGAGAGTGCTTTGGGTGCCGAAGTGGAACAATCTTTTAGCTGGCCTTTGAAAAAGCTTCAGGATAATATCAAATAAACTACTTTTCTAAAGAAGAAAAGAAGATACATGATGGAAACCATTTGAGAACACTTATTTAGTGGTTTTTTATCAATCCCAGTAAGTTGAAGAAAATATCACCCGATCCATGGCGCCATTTTCGTCGATAGCCAGCAATTCGTGTTGACCAGAAATCAATTGCAGATGGATGGACTGTTGATCACGGTTAACTGTTAACTGATTTTTTTCAATTTTTTTCCCATCAAGATACCAACTGACTTTACCTCTTTCTCCTAAGGTTACCAGCGGAAATTTTATTTGCTGACTTTTATTAATACCTCTAAAAACAATCCCTTTTTCAGGCGAGACAATGGCAAATTGCTGTTGATTAATCGCCATTTTGTTTTGCAGACAACGGGGATCGATTGACGGTATAACTGATTTTCGGCGCCAACTTTCAGCTATCCAGGGTTCCAGGGAAAGCGGCCAGACAGAGACCACTTTATCAATGAAGGGTAACGTACAGTTCGCGCTCAATCTCAGTTTGCTATCTTTGGCGAGTTTGAATGTCAGCTGAGAACTATTCCATTGATCATCCGCAGTAGCAGCAAAGGTTGCCGGAAACTGACCATCGATACCCAATGCATGTTGTTTTATCAGGCATTGATCTTTTTCCATCTCATCGTATTCCCGACCTGAAGGCCAACAGATATCAGTACTGGTTACATTAAGCGGTCTTTGTGGTGAGCTGGTATCATCGAGCCAGTCCGTTATCTGAAATAATAATGGCAGTGCAGTCACCGCACCATATTGGCCCGGAGAAGGCGTGCCGTCAGGACGACCTACCCAGATCCCAAGGGTATATTTCCCTGTTACCCCAAAGGCCCAGGCATCTCGAAAACCGTAACTGGTTCCAGTTTTAAAAGCGACATTATTTTTAAATCCTGTATCACTACTGGAAAAAGGACGATCAAAACGATTTTGATCGGATAACATCTGATAACTGATCCAGGCAGCCTGTGGTGAAAGTAATCGTCGTTGGCTGAGTTTTTCATCAGGGGAGAATCTCAACTTTGCCACAAGGCCCTGTCGTCCAATAGCACCATAAAGTGAAACCAGTTCCTGCATTTTTATTCCCAGACCACCTAATGCCACAGCCAGATTAGAATGGCCTCCGGGGATCTCGGGATTAAGTCCCATATTTCGTATAGATGCAATGAAAACAGCGGGTGAAAGTTTTTCCAGTACCTGTACCGCAGGGACATTTAAAGATTGTTGCAATGCTTCCGTAACAGAAACTGCACCATGAAACTTTCCTGAAAAATTACCCGGTTGATACTGACTCTTCCATCGTGGTACATCGGATAATAGTGAACGGGAATGTATCAAACCATTATCCATCGCTTCGCCATAGATAAAGGGTTTTAATGTTGATCCAGGTGAACGTAGAGCCTGAATCATATCCACATAACCATGTCGACTTTTATCAGCAAAAAATGCCGTTCCAACATAAGCCTTCACCAACCAGTTTTGATTATCAACAATAACCAGTGCAGCACTACTTCCATGGGGCAGTGAAGACACATATTGTTGAACTCTTTCTTCAACAGAAAGCTGCAAACTATAATCTATAGAGCTTCGGATCCGGCTGTTATCTTTTGATATGTTTTGTTGTTGACTAATGAATGTATTGTAGAGTTTTCGGGAAAGTAGTGGGGCATGTAACGGAATTTTTGGCCAACTGGCCGCAACATTTTCCAGCCCGGCCTGTTGCAATATATCTTCCGGCCAGATGTGGTTATCCACCAGACGTTTAATCACCTTATCTCTGGCGAGTCGGGCTTTTTGCGGAAAACGATCCGGGCGAAATCGACTCGGGGATTGGGGCAGGACTGCCAACAATGCTGCTTCAGCATAACTTAGTTCAATTGCCTGCTTATCAAAATAAGCTCGACTTGCTGCTTCAACACCCTGAAGATTTCCCCCAAAAGGCGCCAGTGTCAGGTACATATTAAGGATATCGTTTTTACTGAAATGCCATTCCAACTGTAATGCCCGGAACAGTTGCCTGGCCTTTCCCAGATAGGATCGTGCATGGGGTTTTAATAATCGAGACACCTGCATGGTCAACGTGGACGCACCAGAAACAATTTTGCCGGATTTTATATTCTGTAACGCTGCCCGTGCCATAGAAAAAGGATTAAACCCCGGATGATAGTAAAAATAACGATCTTCATATTGGATTAAAGCCTGCAAATAAAGTGGCGACACTTCTCGGGTGGTAGTTTTGTATTGCCATAAACCTTTGCTGTTGGCAAAAACTCGTAACGGAGTACCATCTTCTGCTTCAACGGTCACCGATACATCATGCAGCTTTGAGGTATCCAGCGGCCAGATCCAGTCAGCCACCTTGAAAAAAATAAACAACAGCAACAGGCTGATAAAACTAATTTTTATCAGCTTTTTTGTCATAAGAATAAAACGGTACAAATAACTCATCTTCTAGCGCGGCAGGATCCGTACCGGTTTTTTCTGATTACTCACAGCTCTGATTTCCGGGCGATACATATCTTCGGCATAAGTCGATGGCACCTGATAGACTCCCGGTGTAACTGCCCGCATAATATAAAAGACCTCCAGTGGCGAATGCTGATTAAAATCCACCGCCAACATCAGGCGGTCATCACGATATTCTTTATGTTTGATACGAAAATCATAAGCAGCGTTGACAAATTTCAGCGGCTTCCCATTAATTACAAATTGGGATAAAGGTGTAGAGTGGACCAGTGCTGGATTTTCCAGTTCAAAACCCGCAGGAATCAAATCAACTAATAATCCATCGGGAATCCTGTTCTGAGATCGAACTCGTAACTGCACAATGACATAATCACCCGTTTTAATTTTTAATTGTGCTGCCTGTTTACTGGTTATTTTTTCACCATTGGTTCGATACCAGTTGCGCTCTATGGAAATTCCTTCTGCCATGGCAATGGGAGGGTTTTGCGGATGAGCAACCAGAGTCTGCCCCACATATATTTTTCTGTCTCCTGCAACTTTTAAAAGGGTTTCCGCGGCAGTTTGGCCTTTAATGACTTTACTCCAGCGGCCTCTGGCTTTAATTTTCTGAACCTGCTTACCATTGGTCAGAGATGCCTGCCATTTTGCATCACTATTATCCAACGATAGTGCCAGTTGAAAAATAGCATCTCTTTCCTGTGTACTTAAATAGCTTTTACTGTAGATAGCTTTAGATAATTTAAATAATCGTTTATCTGCATTTTGAATCGACAAATGATATTGCTGGTTAAGCATTAAAATTAACGCTTCATCTCTAATAAAACTACCATAATCACCCAGGTAACTTTTATCTGTTCGTTCAATTTTTGCCGCACGGGCCAGGGCTTCTCTGGATTTTTTATTGTCTCCCTGCAATTTCAATGCAATCGCCAGATGAACAAATGGTAACGGTGATTGCGTCGTTTTTGTTTTATCATTTAACCACTGTCTTAAGGTACCTAAAGGTGCTTTTGCTACACGAGCCAGCACATAAGCTGCGTAAGCTCTATAGGCAAAACGAAAATGTGCAGGATCTGAATAATAGGATTTCAGCCGTTGCAGGCGATTATTTCGAACATAGGATAACAACCGATCTTCAGCCCTGGATAACATGGCATCAGGCACATCAAATCCCTGTGATTTCGCACTCAACAAATAATCGGTTACATAAGCCGTTAGCCATTTCTCTTCTGCTGAATGTGAATTCCATAACCCGAATCCTCCCTCTGATCGCTGCATGGTTTGCAAACGACCAATGGCTGCGTTTACTGTATCAAAACGCTGCATGTTTTCAGGTAAACTCAGTTTCCATTTTTTCTGTATTGCCGTATTTGCCAAAGATAAAGGCCAGGCTCTTGAAGTTGTTTGCTCCAGACATCCATAGGGGTACTGTAGCAAATATTTCCATTGAGCTTCAGTATTCAGCGGTGGACGTTCGCTCAACACCCATTCCATTTGCAGGGTATCAGCCAAGGTATTTTTCAACCATTGCTTATTCACAGCAAGACTTTCGCCTGGAGCCAATACGTTGAGATTTTGTTCAGTTAGCGCCGCATAAGCAGGCCGCAGGCCTAATTTCCAGTTGCGTTTAAAATGTATTTTCTGAGAGCTATCTCGATTATCTACCTCAAGAGTAATCACCACCTGACCGGTAGCCTGGGTGATCAACAAGGGAAAAACCCGTACCGACTTCTGATTTTTTTTCAGCGTTAACTTACTGCTTTGTTGATTCTTGTTAATTAACCTGGCTCCAGTAATGTTCCATTTAAGCGAAAGTTTCTGCGTTTGCTCAAGGGTATTTTGCAAATCCAGTGTGAACTGAGTTTCATCCCCAAAAGCAGCAAACCGTGGCATAGATAATTGTGAAATAATTGGAGCACTGACTATGACATTTTTTTCACTACTGCCATAGGAATCTTCACTAAAAGCAACGGCCATTAAGCGTATCGCACCATTAAAATCTGGAATGGTTAAACTGATTTCAGCTTCACCACTCGCATTAAACTCAACGGGTTCATGAAAGAGTGAAACAATATTTACTTCAGAAGCCGGCTTATCTCCACCACGGTTAAGTGAGGCCGCATCACCACCGTATCGAACTTTGGCATAATCCAGATTATTAATATGTAAAATACTATCGTAATTATCCCTGGCGTCCACATAGGGATTCAGATCCTCAAAAAAATATTCCCAGGGCTCAGGCGTTTTAAAGTTAGTCACTGATAAAACCCCCTGATCAACTGCCGCAAGTGTCACCATCACTTTTTCAGCGGGTATTTTTGCCAATTTCAAGGTAACTTTTAACTCACTTTGAGGCTCTACTTTGTCAGGCGCGGAAATGGATAATTGTAACTTACGGGCAGTTCTTTTTAAGGGTAATGACTGTAAACCCAGAGCGCGCATAGGAAGGCCTTTTTTTGCCTGTGCTTCTGGTTGAGCTGCCAGAGCGACTATTCTCAGATCATGTCGGTCCCAATTTGAGGCAATAGGGATATCAACAATTTTAGAGCTCTTTGATAAAGAAAGCCTTTCCGACCATAAAATCGCCTCACTGTTTTCAACCAGAATAAATCCTGCCCCCGGGCGTGGTGACTGCAGTTTTACATGAGCGATGTCGCCGGCACTATAGGCATTTTTATCTAAAGTAATATCAATTTTATCGGGACGTGGGGAACTGTTATCGTCTGCATTATAACTCCACCAATTCTCGCCAATTCTAAACTCATAACTGGAGCTGTTTCCTGATTCATCGGTAACCTCTAATCGGTAATATCCTTTTTCCACCGGCAATAAAATATCTTCAGCATTTTTAGTTGTTTTTAGCTGTTTTTGCAAAGCCTTATAGGGCTGCTCGGTGAACGCATAACGCCATCCATCGGAAGAGTTATATTCCCAGTAGGATTGCCGATTTAAATTAACCAGGGTTATAGTTAACAAACGACCATCAATAGCCTTACCGCTTTCATCAGTAGCGATAATTTTAAAATGGGCATCCTTATTAACCAGCTGATTTTTACTGGTATTAAATTCAGCCTCAATGCCAGGCCAGATTCCCTGTTTCCATTTATAAATTAATAAAGCACGTTCAACTGCTCGTCCACCCGATTCAAGTACGCTGGCACGATAACTCAGCTGCACAGGTCCTTTTATTTTTTCAAATGTTTCACGAACATGGTGGGGCAACAAAATTTCTGCCTGACCCTTTGCATCTAACTGCTGATCATCAAGATACCAGTTTCGATCAATTTTCTGTTTTATACCAAACCGATAATTCTTCCATTGTGAGAAAGGTGTTCTTCCCGGGCGAATTCTCACCTCTGACAACAATTTATTTCCAGCAGCTGGTGCGCCATAAAGATAATCCGCCTGGACTGCTATGCGAGTTTCTTCATCGGCGGGAATAATGGTTTTATTTTTTTTAGAAAAACTAACCTTTATTTTTTCAGGGAGGAAATCCTCGATTAATATCGACTTTTTTATGTACTCAGGATCACCTTTAAGGTGTACTTCAAACGACCATTTCCCAGTTGAAGCATCAACGGGTATCTCATAATTAAAATGGTAATATCCTAACTGTCCGGCAGCAAGAGTACCACTTTTAGCAATAACACCATCTGGTCTGAGCAGCTGAAAATCTATGGGCATCAAGGGCAATAACTTTCCATCAAAATCCCTTAAAAGTACACTCATCTCCATCTTTTCACCAGGTCGATACAGATCTCTGGGGCCATAAATAAAGAAATCTCTTTTACTATAACCGCGCTCTGGCATGTCAAATTCTGAAATATCTATTGCCGGCCCCCGCAATGAAATTAAGGCCAGATGATTACCTTTATTAGCCAAAATGAGTGAAGCCTTTTTATCTCTGGGGAAACTGGCTTCACCCTGATCATCAGTTCGAGCTTCATTAATTAATTCACCTTTTTGATTCAGCACCTTAAAATCAACTTGCTTCAGCACCTTACCACTGGAAATATGAGAAGTGAAAAGCTGAAAATTATCCCGATAGATACGCACATGCATGGCAATATCTGAAATAGTAAAATAGGTAATAGCTTTATCGTAATCGAAATGGCCAGAACGGGTTAAAACGGCAAAATAAATGGCGGGCTGTTGGCTTACTTTTTTTGGCAGAGGCAACTTTGATTCTACCGCCTGATTAAGCTTGCTATCCAATTCATAAACACTACTGGCAACTGGCTCTAAATCATCGGTTATACTTTCTATTCTCCAGCTTCCCGCACTGGAGGCCGTTTCCATATCACTTAATAATCGTGAGAATTTTGCCGGTGCCACTTTAAAGTAATCGACAGTGATTTTTTTTACATTAACTGTCCTCACCGGCAATCCAGTTGCTTTACCAGCAGGAATTATCATCCCTCGTCCAGAAAAACCAACCACAGGATCGAGATTTCTGCTAGTTAATTTTTCCTGCTTTGACTGCATCAGTTTATAAGGACGTTGACCTTTAAGGCCCGCTGACACCATTATTTCATAGGTTTTTCTGGGACGGATATTGGTAAAATACAAACTCTTTTCGTCCTCAGATAAAATCCAGCCACCATTAATTTTTCGACCCTTTTCATCACTGATATTAATCCATGCGTTATAACTGATAAGTGGATCAAGCATTTCACTGAAAGTCACCTTAATGGCGGGTTGCCCGGCATAGAGTTGCTCATCGATGGAGACAATACTCAGCTGTTGAGAATATCCATTTTTACGATTATCTGCTTGTTTTACTGTTTCAACAGCTGATGATAGATCTGTATCTTTTTCTATCTCGGCGTTGTCAGTTGCATCGGAACAACCGGAAAACATTATCATCATCAGCGAAAACAGGCCCATGACGCCAAGATATTGTATCCTGTTTAAACTGTCATTCACCCTTTGTTTTGATCTAATACAAGCTGTAAATTCCCTGTTTTTCATGGATGGTTTCTCAAGCATAAAAGTAAAGTCTCAGCATATTAAATAAACCCTTTTTTGCCAAGCACTTCTACTCATAACACACAAATTTGACACAATTTGGCCACAAACCAGTCAATACTGTGCCACGGATTTAATTGCCTCAGTGATAAAACTTTGAAATAATCCTCTCCCAATGAATAATCCAACTACATCCATCCGTAGCCAGTTTCCTGCCTTATTGCAGATGGATGCCTCCGATCAGGTATATCTTGATAACGCCGCTACCACGCAAATTCCAGCTGGCGTTATTCAGACCCTGATAGATTTTTATTCAAATCCTCAAGGTAACGTTCATCGTTCCAATCACCATCCCGGAAGACAGACCACAAATCAGTTTGAACAGGCACGAAAAAAGGTGGCTCAATACATTGGAGCAGAAACACCCGCCTCTATCGTCTGGACCAGTGGCACCACCGAAGCGATAAACCTGCTCTGTTATAGCTGGGCAGAAAACCATCTGAGAGCAGGTGATGAAATCCTGTTATCTGAATTAGAACACCACGCTAACCTTGTCCCCTGGCAACAACTGGCAAAAAGGCTCGGCGTAATTTTAAAGTGGATCCCATTGAATAGTCAGGGATTACTCGATATGGAAACAGCTCAAAGATTATTAACAGACAAGGTTAAATTACTTGCTATCACTCAGGCTTCTAATGTTACTGGCGTCATTAACGTTCTTAAACCTATAATAAATCTCGCTAAATCCAGAGATATCTGCGTAGTAGTCGATGGCGCACAGGCCATTGCTCATATGAATATCAATGTAAGCGAACTCGGTTGCGATTTTTTTACCTTTTCAGCACATAAACTCTATGGCCCCAAAGGTATTGGTGTGCTCTATGTGGCGCCACATAGACACTCTGAAATGTCACCCTTGAAAACCGGTGGCGAAATGGTGAAATTAGTGACTAAAGATATCTCAACTTTCCAGTCCATGCCACTTTTGCTCGAAGCCGGCACGCCCAATATCGCTGGCGTCATTGGTCTGGGAGCTACTATTGATTTTTTACAGCAACAGGATCTGCCGGCGTTATGGCAAAACGAACAGATTCTCCATGATGAGTTGATGACCGCTTTAATTGAAATTGATGGCATACAGATTCTGGCCATGAGCGACACGCAACAACCCAAAGTCCCCCTGTTATCCTTTACTATCGCTGGACTACACCATTTTGATATTGCTGCTTTACTGGATGAGCAACATATTTATGTTCGAAGCGGAAAACATTGTGCGATGCCACTAATGAATAAGTTATCTATTTCTGGTAGTATCCGTGTTTCAATAGGAATATATAATAATAACAATGATATCAGGCTATTTATTACCAGATTAAATAAAGCTATCAAACTACTAAAAACTTAAAACCATCTCTAATAACCACAGAAGACAACACCTATGAATGACATTTTTTTACAGTCTAAATTAGGCAAAGAAATTCTTCCGGATGAAGTTACCGCTCTATTCCAGAATGCCAAAGGTTGGGAAGGCAGGCAGCGTGCTGTTTTTCATTTATCACGGCAACTGACCAAACTCCCCGAGAGATATCGAACAGATGAATTTAAAATTGATGGTTGTGAATCACAGGTATGGTTAACATTTCAGATAATCGGTGGGAAAATTTATTTCCTGGCTGATTCAGATTCACGTATTGTCAAAGGATTACTAGGTATTTTACTGGCTGCTGTTAATGGAGTTCCTCCTCAACAATTTTCTGATTTTGAGCTTAATGTTTATCTAAGCCAGTTAGGTCTGGAGAACTACTTAAGTGAATCAAGAAACAGCGGCCTGAAAATTATCGAAAATGAAATTATCACTATTTTTGAAGGATTAAGATTAAAGTAGCAGCAAATTCATTCGCGATTGAATTATCGGGTTATTTTTTCCAGAATATGACTGCAGGCAACAAAAGCAAAGCTGGCTGTGATAAAGCTGGCAGCTCCGAAGCCTTTACTACAATCTAATTTAGCACTATCCATATTTTGTGGTCGAGCATGGCATACACTGCCATCAGTCTGTGGGTAATATAATTGTTCGTCCGAATACACAGCCTGGATACCGAATTTTTTCTGTGTATTTCTGGAATAATTGTGTTTTCGCCTTAATTCATTGCGTATTTTAGCCAGTAAAGGATCACCAGATGATCGTGACAGATCATTTATTTTGATTTTCTGAGGATCTCTCTGAGCACCAGCGCCGCCAATGGTTAACATAGGAATTTTATTTCTTTTACAATGAACAATTAATGCAGCTTTCGAAATTACGCTGTCAATTGCGTCCACAACAAAATCATATTCTTTAGATACATAATCGACGATATTATCCCGGCTTAAAAATTCATCAATCTGATGTACCATAATTTCAGGATTAATATCCTCTAAACGCCGGGCCATTACTTCTATTTTTGACTGACCTACCGTTGATGTTAGTGCATGAACTTGACGATTAATGTTACTGATACATATCTCGTCCATATCCATCAGTGTAATTTCACCTACTCCCGTTCGAGCTAATGCTTCAGCAACCCACGAACCCACACCACCGATGCCCACAATAAAAATGTGTGAATTTTGAATTTTATCTAAACCTTGCTCACCATAAAGCCTTGCTATACCGGAAAATCGATGCCAATAACTGGCTGAAAAATTATTATGGGATACTGGCATCAGAATAGCTAAACAGATTAAAAAATGGAAAGGCTAATTTTAATCAAAGCACGTCCAATGTGCAAATAACAAATATTTGCAAGCTTTAGAGCAATGTTTCGAAACCAAATTACTTAAAGGCATCTCTATTAATTGATTATACTCTTTTGTATTTTATAATCTGGTGTTATCACAATCTCGTAAAGCATCCCCTTACCACCTTCAAATTTAATCATTGCAGCTTTTCTGTTAGAAGTAATAACCACAGGCGTTCCTAATAATTTTTCACCGTCACTGCTCAGCTCATAGGCTTTCACCCTTATCTTGAGTTTCTTATCCCTGGTCATTTCTGCAATAAAAGTCACTTTTAATAACTCATCAATTCGAAATTCACTTTCTTCTCCAGTCTCATTTAATAATTGAACACTGGCGAGGTTTTCCTGTGCTGAATTAACTGCCACATCCAGCATTACAGGTTGTGCTGAAGCCAGGGAGAAATAAAGAAACGACGCCAACAAGGAAGATAGTAAAGCTAATTTAAGCGATAACCATGAATTATTTTTCTCAGCCAGAAAATCTTTTGCTGAAACTTCCAGCACCGAAGCAATCGATTTAATGGATCCATAGGAAGCATTGCCACTATTTTCTATCCGTTGTATGGTTCTTAAGCTCAAACCCGTCATATCAGCAAGCTGCTGTTGACTCCATTGACGAACGATTCTTTCTCTACTAACCAGGGCATTGTTAATTTTCATGATTTAGAATATTTATTTATAAGGTATACTTATTATCATCCTGTATAAGGTTGATGTATACGTCAAAATAACGACATTTAACCAAAAATATACAGTTTTCATGTTTATTAATCATAAATTCGGTTATGCTCAACCTGTTTGAGATAAAATTTTCAATTCTACCTATCAAAAATTTTTTTAAAGGGAATGGAAGAAAGGATGATTTACAGATTTGGTAAATTCAAGCTTGATAGTATTAATTACCGTGTTCTTAAAAACGAACAATCTGTTGCCATTGAGCCACAGGTATTCAATCTGTTGTTCTATCTTATCTCTCATCGAAACAGGTTAGTAACACGTCAGGAAATATTCGATAATCTCTGGGCAGGTCGAGAAGTCTCTGATACCACTTTAAGCAACCATATTAAAAGTGCCCGTAAGGTAATAGGTGATAATGGGCATCATCAACAGAAAATATCCACTTTTCATGGGCGTGGCTATCAATTTATTGCTGACATTACCGAAGAGCCTATTGAAAATCAAATGCCAACAGTCAATAGTCATGCTCCAACGCTTAAATCTATCATCTTTATATCTCTGATAGTTTTTACTTTATTTCTGTATCTATTTTTTAAAAACAATTCTACTAATACAAACTATAATAGCATGCCCAGGGTTGCTGTATTACCCTTCATAAATAACAAACCCAGTCCATCCACTGATTACTTTGGATTTGCTATAACAGATCAGATAATCAGTGATTTAATGTATCTGAAAACGATCAGTATAAAGCCATCAGCTTCCGTAAGGAAATATACCAATAAAATTATTGATCCTGGTAGTGTAGGTAAAAAACTGAAAGCAGATTTTCTGGTTGTAGGAAATTATCTTAAAGAAAAAAACATCATTAAACTTAATGTTGAATTGATTGACGTAGTAGCCAATGAATTTATCTGGCGAGACACTATCTCGGTTAATTTTAAAGATATTTTCCAGTTACAGGAAATTGTTGCCAGAAAAGTAGCCCAAGCATTGAACTTGAAATTTAGCACCGACGAAATAGATAATATTCGACAGGATATTTCGTCAGATCCATTAGCTTACGAATATTATCTAAAAAGCCTTTCATACCCTTATTCAACTGAGGGACACCGACTTGCTATTGCTATGCTTGAAAAATCGATTCAACTAGATGACAAATTTGCTCCAGCCATTGCATTTTTAGGATACCATCTACGGTTATATGAACAACATGGGTTAGTTAATCTTGATGCTAAAAATAAAGTGGAACATTATTACCTTAAAGCATTGGCTATCAACCCTGATTCTCTGTCCTCATTGAGTTATCTTTCTTCACTTTATACTGAAACCAATCGAATAGAAAAAGCAATACATACTATTCAGAGAATGTTAAAAATCAATATAAATAGTGCTCACGCTCATTTTTCATTAGGATATATTTACCGTTACGCCGGGATGTTAGAAGAATCTATCAGCGAAATGGAAAAGGCACTACTTATTGAACCTGGCAATACACAATTTCGTTCGATTGTCACAACCTATTTCTCTATAGGGGATTATGAAAATGCCTTGAAGTATCTCTGGTTAGACCAGGACCCGATATTTCAATCTGGATGGAAAGGACTTATCTATTTTCGTCAGGGTAGAGTAGAACTTGCGAAGCATTTTTTTAAACAAGTAGTAGAAAAAGTTCCTGATGAATTATTCGGTATATTTTCTGGAATACATATTGCCTATATTCAGAAGAATTTCCAAAAAGGCCTGGCGTTAATTAAAAAAACTGAACCTGACAATATTATTGACGGTGAAAATGTCTATCGTACAGCCAGTTTTTATTGCCTTTTTGGAAAACGAACACCCTGTTTTAAATTTTTTGAAATGGCTATTGATGTAGGTTATTTTAACTATCCTTTTATGGTGAAAAATAAATATTTTGATAAATTTAAATCTGATCCGGAATATCTTCGTATTCTGGAAAAAGGCCATAAAAAACACCTCGCCTTTAAAAATAAATTTCTCTAAAGAGCCTGACTTGAGTTCAAATAACCTCAGTCAGACACTTTGTTTATCAAATTCCTATTTCAAGTTATACCCTGGCTTCCAAAACCATATTAGTAGGTGTTTCAGTAGCTCTTTTAACCTGGCTGAAGCCTGCCTGATTTAATACCTCTGAAATTTTATTTTGACCTGCCTGTGCACCTAAACTTAAACCAACTTCCTGAGCTTTAGAAGTTGGTACACAGATAGTAGTAGAAAAACCATAAAAAATAGAACTTAACAGATTCAGGTTTTCTCCCAGACTATCACCTGCTATTGGTTCCACAACCATAAAAGTACCATCATCGTTCAAGCATTTCTTAATATGGCTAGCCGCACCTACGGGATCCCCCATATCATGTAATGCATCAAAAATGCAGACAAAATCATAATTGTCTCCAGGAAAATCTTTGGCGGTAACCACATGAAATTCAATATTTTCAAGGCCTGCCTCTTTAGCCCTATTCCTTGCAATTTCTATGGATGGTGCATGAAAATCATACCCATAGACAGTCGACTCAGGATAAGATTCCGCCATCAACATGGTTGATGAGCCCTGGCCACAGCCAATATCAGCAATTTTTCCTCCAGTTTTTAACTTCGCTTCAACACCTTCAAGTGAAGGAATCCAGTTTTCAACCAGATTAGCTGCATATCCCGGTCTAAAGAACCGATCAGTTCCACAAAAACAACAACTGGAATGCTCTCCCCAGGCGCGACCTCTACCCGTTTTAAATACATCAATGGCCTCATCAATGGTTTCATATTGTGAAACGACAGCCTGGAAAAAACCTTGCATACAGGTAGGTTCACCTTCATGAGAAAATAATGCAGCCTGCTCAGGTGATATACTGAATATATCTTTCTCTGCATCATAATCAACGTAACCGGCAGCTGCGTTTGAAGATAACCATTCTCTTAGATAACGTTCATTCATGCCCAGTTTTTCTGCTAACGCTTCATGAGTGCTCGGACCGGATTCCTCAAGTGCTTTGTAGACACCTGCCTGATCACCCATATACGCCATTAACAGACCAATCGCTCCACCCACATCAGCTAAAACTTTAGCAAAAAGATCATTAAATTTATTTTCATTAAATTCTGTAGTCATTTATTTACCCTCATTTTGTTATTAAAATCAGCTACAAAATAAAGCCATTAGGGTAATTAAACCTGAAGAAATTGTATTTTTTATCTAATGATTACTCATCCACAGACCAATTAATAGTCAGCAGGACTAAAGTTATCTAGTAAGGAGATTCCACCAAAGTCCGGCCAAACGGAGTAAATGCCAGACGCATCATTTTGAAATGTTGTAAACCGAACGGTATACCAATAATTGTCAGACAGAGAAAAACGCCCCAGATCAGGTGCGAAAACATAACAAATATTCCACCAAATACCAACCAGATAATATTCATGATCAAATTAAGAGAATCACCACCTACAGAATTATCAATTGCAACACTATCTGTTCCGAAAGGAAATAAGGCAAAAATTGCCAGTTTGAAACATTGAATTCCCCAGGGAATACCTACAATGGTGAAACAAAGTGCAATTCCGCCGGAAACATACCCCAGAAAAACAAAAAAGCCACCAAAGATAATCCAGATAATGTTTAAAAATAAGTTCATATTAACCACCTTAATATAGAGATATTAGTCATTAGTTAGCAATTTTCACGCCTATTATAACTCGTTGTTTTTAATATACTTCACTAGTTTTATTATGGATTAACAGTCAATATTTAGTTATTTTCACTACTATTGAAACTATTAGATGGACAATTAAACCGTCATGAAATATTCAAAGACAGCCTTAGTTGGATTAATAAATCCATTAAAGGGTCTCACCGAATTTTGACATCGCAAATAATACCTGTTCAAGACCTTTTCCTTTTCTAGTTAATTCATATTCAGTGGTTGGTGGTACAGTGGCATATACCGTTCGGCTGATAATTCCTCTCTGTTCTAATGCCCTCAAGCGGGAAGTTAACACCTTTGGACTTATGCCAGTCAAAGCTCGCTGAATTTCAGAATAGCGCTTTTTGTCTGGCAAAAGTTCCCTTATAACCAATGTGGTCCATTTACCTTCTATTATCTGTGCTGTTTTTTTAACAGGACAATTATCGTCACAGTCAATAAAGTCTTTAAAAGTATCCATAATGGCTATTAGTACCTTTTGGGTAACTACTTCCTAAAGTATAGTTATATTTTTATAATATAACAAATTAATTGTATGAGGTTATAAATTGTGAAAAAGTTATCTTATTTGTTGTATGTTATTGGCATAATTCAAATCGTTCTGGGTATATTCTATTTATTTTTTCCCCAGTTTATTTTAATGCAGACCGGACACAATCACTATCCTACTGACATCTATTACCCATTAGCCATGTTGGCTTCAAGATTCATCGCCTATGGACTAGCTTTTCTGTATATCGCCCGAGAGCCTGTAAAGTATAATTTATGGATTAAGTTCATGGTATTAATTCAGTTGATTGATTTAGGGGCCGGTCTATTTTATACCCTGACTGGGGTAGTACAAATTGGCGATTCTGCTTTTCCCATGTTTAATGCCCTGTGGATTAGTATACTTTTGATTTTATGGCAGCCTGAAAAAAAGGATCTGCCATAATGGCCTGGCTCAGGAAGCAATATTATTATTTAAGAGTTCTGTTTCTGGCAGTCTTTAGAACCACTGAGTTATTTGACAAAATAAATCAACTGAACTGGTACCAGAATCTGTTAAGACAATGGGTTAATGATCAACATTTTACTGTCAGAAGTAAACTGATTGAGATCGGATGTGCAACCGGTGCATTAACAGCATACCTTTCAACCAGAGGCTACATTCCTACCGGAGTAGATTATTCAAGTAAGATGATTTCACTTGCTAAAATAAAAAATCACCATATCAATTTTATAGAAGCTGACATTCATGACCTGCCATTTGATTCCAATAGTTTTGACGGCGTCATTTCTGCTTCACTGCTCAACCTTATAGATGATAAAACCCACGCCATGACTGAATTATCTCGAATTTGTAAGAAGGGAGGGAGAATAGCAATTTTAGTTCCACTAAGTGAATTTGAAGACAGCGCACTGCCTGAACTTCAACATGCCATTGGAAATAGTAATTTCTCGTTTGCAGTATTAAAAATCTGGCATAAACTTGCTCCAAAAATGACAACCAGCGATATCACTACCCTGTTTACTCAATCCGGGCTAATCAATATTTCTATTACAACCTATTTGCAAGGGATGGTTATCTCGATTTCCGGGATAAAATCTTGATGATTACTACTTTCTACTATCACCATAAAGAAAAAAGCTAGTTGCCAAGGATTGCTTTCTAAAAATAACCCAACGGCCAAATTATTAAGCTATGGACTAATATCAGGGCCTGAATTGAAATAATTAACAATGTATGGGTATCGTCTCAAGATCCGGTTCAAGGTATTTACTCTTAGCTAGTTCTGATTGTAGTAGATGATGACTGTAATGTGTATACATAATACCCTGATCAAGTAAAATCGGATTTTGCTCAATAAACTGCTGAAATGATATGGAGGGTCTGGATGTACGCATAAAATAGTGAATAGCTAAAATCCAGGCTTTGGTTATCGTTTCATGATATTTTTCCTTACCTTGACCAATATGCTCTAACAAATTTAATATCCCGGATTTTATTTTAGTACAGGCCATATCTACGTCATATTGACAAATAAGACAATAGCCAATTTTTAAATGGGCTCTATGATTAAAATCTTCCACCCTAAGTTCCGTTGCCAAAAATAATTGCAAAAATTCGTTATCCTGAATTGATATTTGATGTTCTTTCAAACAATTATCGTGGATCATTTATATTCTCCCAATCAACCAGATCCCATTTATCATCATGACGGTACAGGCGCTTTTTCTTTAATGGGTAATCAGCTATATCCTGTTTCAATCGCTGTCCTATAACCAGAATAATTAATACCGCAGTTCCTGTATTAATTATAGAGTGAGCAGCTGTATCAGCCGGAAAACCAATGAAATCCCCTTCGCCAATGGCGTAATTTTTATCACCTATTCTCAGTGTTCCTTCACCAGATAAAATGTAAAAACATTCTTCCTCATCATAATGTTTATGATGTTCAGTAGATTCATTTCCTGACTCCACATAAACAATATGGACACCGATATTCTCAAGACCCACTTTAGTACTGATAGTTTTTCTGATGCGTTTTGCTCTGGGATTTAAAAAATGAGTTCTAGCATCACCCTTCATTTCATTGATGGATTCAGATTTTAAAATATATCTTGAATTAGTCATTTATTTTCCCTTGTAAAAAAGTCGGGCTTTATCATTTATACCTTCAAACACAGGCGTATAAAAATTTCGCTCAAAACTAACAATACATTTTGATTTTCGTGCATAAGCAAGAGCCTTTTGACAATCTGGACAGCCAGGTATTTTATTTCTATATACTTCATATTCAGCAAGCGATGGGAAAGAAAATGATGCGTACCCAACATTATTCGGACCTTCATGGGGAATTAGATAACCATGGTGTATCCCCCCCTTTCTATTGACTAGATCAATCCATAATTTTCCATAATGAGTAAACTCTTTAATTTTTTCAGGATCAATACAGTATTTTAAAAAACAGGTGACCATTATTAGCCCTCCTCGATGTTAAAGGTTATCTCTCTTGCTTAGACAATACTATTAATTTCATATCATCGGCACAGCTGAACCGGAAACAATGATGCCGCCTGCTGCCGGTATTTTTACACTGATTTGACTGGGTCTACCCATAATTTCTCCCTGATAGATCTCGATTTTTGCCGGACAGGTAACCAATGCAGCATCTCTTAAATATCCACCTAAAGCAGCTGCTGAAGCACCCGTTGCAGGATCCTCGATGACACCACCAACAGGAAACGGATTTCTGGAATGATAGACGCATTCATTTTCACGCCAAATCAATTGCAATGTTGTTAAACTATTGGATGCCATAATCGACTTCAATAAATAGAAATCATATTCCATATTATCCAGAAAAGTTTTATTCCCAACAGCCAGGATCAGATGCCAATTGCCTGCAAAGGCAATCACAGGTGGAATTGTTTCATCCAACATAGTTTTATTCCAGCTCAAAGCTGATAAAGTTCTTTCTAACAGATCTGATGGCACCTCTTTTTGTTCCGGCATAACAGATGTTAGTGATGCAAAAACTTTTTTGTCCCTGATATCTATATTTACTGGTATTTCACCAACCGTAGTAGCAAAAGTGTAATGATCAATATCTTGCTTTTCACCGATAACTACTCCTGCAGCAATGGTTGCATGCCCACAAAAAGGGACTTCTGCTTCAGGGCTAAAATAGCGCACCTGTCGATTTTTACCCCATCCCGGCGCAATAAACACGGTTTCTGAAAATCCAACCTCTTTAGCAATTTTCTGCATGATCTCCCTGTCAGGAAGTTTTTCACCCACCCAAACCCCAGCTGGATTACCACCCTTTGGATCTGTAGTAAACGCTGTTACACGCGTTAAGAAACCGTTTTTCATTGATACTCATCTTTTATAAATATCTACAAGACTGCCATAATAATACGTTCATATTAATTCATAAATGAGCTATTATGGCCATTTAATGCTCATAATTGCACATCTAGATGAATTGGAATGATTTAAAATACTTCCTGGCCTTATCAAGAGAAGGTTCCGTCAGTGGTGCGGGGCGAGTACTCGGCGTTAAACATACTACTGTTGCAAGACGGATCCGTGCTCTTGAAAAAAGCTTAGGAACACGTTTATTCGATCGTTCCCGTCAAGGTTATGCGATGACACAGGCTGCCGAAAATCTTTTTCAGCAAGCATTGTCCATTGAAGAGCAAACCCGTTCAATCAATCAGAAGATTGCCAATCAGGATTCTATTCTTGAAGGACCACTAAAACTAACTGCGGCCTTTGAACTGGCCAATCGATTACTTATTCCGGAAATACATAAGTTTTGTTTTCGCTATCCTGGCATAGATATGCAATTATTAATGACCAAGGGTTTACTTGATCTTTCTGCCATGGAAGCGGATGTTGCCATTCGAATGACAACCAGCCCTCCGGATTATCTGATAGGTCGGGAATTGATGAAAATGCCAAATGGTATTTATGGTTCCAAAGAAGTACTGGAAGATAGTTCTAAACCCACACGGGTAATACTTTTTAAAACCGAAAAAATTCCACCTCCTTGGGTGCAACAACATTTCCCCGATGCTGAAATTGTTTTACGAATTGATGATGTTGGCTCAATGGCCGTTGCGGCATCACATGGGTTGGGCATAGCGAGATTGCCCTGTTTTATTGGTGATACCGAAATTGATCTTTTGCGTATAGATCGCCCAATAGAACAATCTCCCTGGGGGATCTGGATGTTAAATCATATTGATTTACGTTCCACCGCAAGAGTCAGAGCCTGTAAAGAATATATTTGTGAGTTAATGGAAAGTAAAAGGTCATTAGTTCAAGGAAAAAATTCCCGTTATTTTTGAGACAATCTTAATTGCTGTTAAATATTCCGAACTAACAATAACGCATAAAATCACTATAGCCATCATAATTATATTTCGCCTGGTTATGTAGATAAACCCAAACAAAAAAGTGGATAAAAATGTTATAACGCCCCATATCATGGCACCATAGAATAGAAATATAATGAGCACACCGTGAGGACTGTGTGCAAAAGTAAAACCTATCATTTGGGGGCCGTCATGATAGGTCAGATAGGTTTTCTCGTACATATATTGTGCTGCTAAAATTACTGCAGCAATGGTCAGGGGAATAGCAATTCTGCTAACTGTGATTGTTCTTTTTAATCTAGGATCAATTTTTTTCATGATTCCACTCAGTAGCTGTATCTAAAAATAAACCCTTTTATAAATACTTCGGTATCAATATCATTGCCCAGGTGAAAATAATTACAAAGATGGCTAATAACACGGCAGCCGAGGCAATGTCTTTAGCTCGCCCTGAAAGTTCATGATATTCTTCTCCTACCCGATCAACTACGGTTTCTACTGCCGAATTTAACAGTTCCACAATTAACAAAGACAGCACAGAACCCCATAACAGGATGATTTCTATGGCCGATTCTCCGAAATAGATGGCCAGGGGCAGAGAAATCAGTGCAAGCAAGGTTTCTTCTCTAAAAGCCGCTTCATATTTATAGGCAGCCTTAAATCCATTCATGCTGTTTTGAAATGCCGGGAACCACCTGGCAAAGCCCTTAAGACCTGGTTTCATTCTCTTTCTTCTTCTGTAATTGGCCACTAAAGAAACTATGTTAGCGTAAAACGAAGCTGTTATGTAGTGATATGCGCCAAACTTCTCCTTAAAACCACCGTTTATCCATAAATTATCATTTTGTGAACTTGTCGGCTGGTAAATCTACTATTTACTGCTAAACCTATAGCAACCAAACTTATTTTATTTGATATAAAGAAATTTTTATGACAGATCGTTGGACCATTACTTTAATGGGTGAGAATCAGTCACTAATTCTGGAAACATTATCCGATATAATTGCCCAATATCAGGGTAACTGGCTCGACAGCCGGTTAGCTCAGATGGATGGGAAATTTGTGGGTATCGTTAGTGCTTCTATCCCCAAATCCCACAGCGGGAAACTACAGGATGAACTGGAATCTTTTGCAGATTCTCGTGATATTGTCATGCTGGTAACCATTAACGGCCATACCAAAAAAGATAATATACCACTATTCAAAATTAAAATTACTGCCCATGATAGAAAGGGTATTGTGCTCTCCATCTCTAAAATTCTTCGGCAGCAGGCTCTCAATGTCAGAGAATTTAATACTCATTGCGATAGTGCGCCTTTTGCCGGACAACAGTTGTTTACCGCAGAACTGGTATTAGAAATATCAGAAAAAGAAAAAGATATTTTATTACAATCAATTGAAGCATTGGGTGACGATTTTATGGTCGACACCGAAAACCTTTCTCTGGATTAATTAATCGATTAATCCAGAGCTAATCTCTACCTATTCTTCCTCGTATTCACTTACCGGTGGGCAACTACAGACGAGGTGGCGGTCACCATAAACATCATCAATACGACTGACCGATGGCCAGAATTTATTCATTCTCACCCAGGGTAGTGGGAAAGCTGCTTTTTCACGGGAGTATTTGTGAGACCAGTCATCTTTAATGATATTATACTCAGTGTGAGGTGCATTTTTTAGCGGATTGTCAGTGGCATCCAGTTCACCGTTGGCTACATTTTTAATTTCTCGGTAAATGGTAATCATCGCTTCAATAAACCGATCCAGTTCCGCTTTATTTTCACTTTCAGTCGGCTCAATCATAAAGGTGCCAGCCACCGGGAAGGACATAGTGGGAGCATGGAATCCAAAATCCATCAGCCGTTTGGCGATGTCTACTTCACTGATGCCGCTTTCTTCTTTTAGTGGTCTTAAATCAATAATACATTCGTGTGCAATACGATCATTCCGTCCTCGATAGAGCACCGGGTAATAATCGTTTAATTTTGAGGCAATATAGTTGGCATTGAGTAAGGCGTATTGTGTCGCCAGTTTTTGTCCTTTGGCACCGGTCATGGCAATGTAGGCCCACGAAATCGGTAAAATCCCGGCACTACCAAAGGGGGCGGCAGAAACACTACCATGTTCAGAACTACGACCACGTAAATGTACTACTGGATGGTTGGGAAGGTATTTTGCCAGGTGTTTTTTAACACCAATAGGCCCCATGCCCGGCCCACCACCACCATGGGGAATAGCAAAGGTTTTGTGTAAATTCAGATGGGAGACATCGGAGCCAATATAACCGGGCTGGGTAATGCCGACCTGGGCATTCATATTAGCGCCATCCATATACACCTGCCCACCATACTCATGCACGATGTCACAAATCTCACGAATGTTTTCTTCATAAACACCGTGTGTGGATGGGTAGGTAATCATGATACAGGCCAGCTCATCCGCCACCGATTCGGCTTTCTGTTTCAGATCATCCATGTCCACATTACCATTATGATCACATTTCACTACCAGTACTTTCATTCCAGCCAGTGCCGCACTGGCTGGATTAGTACCATGGGCTGAACCTGGAATAAGACATATTTTTCGATTTTCGCCGCCATTGTCATCAAGATAGCGACGTATCGATAACAATCCAGCATATTCTCCCTGTGCGCCCGAGTTCGGTTGCATGGCGATGGCATCGTATCCGGTGATCTGAATCAACATCTCTTCCAGCTCATCGATGAGTTGTTTATAGCCACTGGCCTGATCACGGGGGACAAAAGGGTGCAGCTCTGCAAATTCAGGCCAGCTCACGGGTATCATTTCAGCGGCGGCATTTAATTTCATGGTACAGGAACCCAGAGCAATCATGGAATGGTTTAAGGCCAGATCACGGTTTTCGAGGCGTTTTAGATAACGCATCATTTCGGTTTCAGAATGATAGGAATTAAATACCGGGTGGGTCAGAATTTCACTTTTCCTCATCAGGGTATCATCAATAACCGATGTATTAGATTTAATTATTTGCCGATCAATCGCAGTCACCGACAGATCACTGCCTTCTTCATCCAATACAACCTGCCAGAGTGTTTCTATATCTTTCGCCGTTGTAGCCTCATTCAAACTGATCCCCAGCGTACTTTTGGCATCAATACGTAAATTCAATTCTGCCAACAAAGCTCGTTGTATGATGTTATCTCTTTCTGTGCTGACATCCAGCGTCAGCGTATCGAAGTAATTTTCATTGATCAGAGCAATGCCTTTACTTTTAAGACCAGTGGCCAGGATCTGTGTCAGCCGATGGATACGAGATGCTATGGTACGTAAACCTTCAGGCCCGTGATAAACGGCATAAAAGGCGGCCATATTGGCCAGTAGCACCTGTGCGGTACAGATATTACTGGTGGCCTTTTCCCGACGAATATGTTGTTCACGGGTCTGCATGGCCATGCGCAGTGCAGGGTGACCATCTGCATCTTTAGAAACACCAATGATCCGTCCCGGCATAGCTCGCTTGTATTGTTCACTGGTAGCAAAAAATGCGGCATGTGGGCCACCATAACCCATGGGCACGCCAAATCGTTGGGAACTTCCAAACACGATATCAGCACCCCAGCTACCTGGTGCTTCCAATAAAACCAGAGCCATAATATCGGCAGCCACACAAACAATAGCTTTTTTTGCATGAGCCACTTCAACCATGGTGGATAGCTCATGGATACTGCCCTGACTATCAGGATATTGTACTAACACGCCAAAAACATCATGAGACTCCAGAGTTGAAACATCGTCAACAATGACCTCAAAATCCAGCTGTTTTGCACGGGTTTTAACCACATCAATAATTTGCGGAAAACAATGTCTATCTACAAAAAAGCTTTGTGATGCCCTGTTTTTGCTGACCCGTTTAGCCATGGCCATAGCTTCAGCCGCTGCAGTCGCTTCGTCCAATAAAGAGGCGCTGGCCAGATCAAGCCCGGTTAAATCCAGTGTGAGTTGTTGAAAAGTCAGCAATGCCTCCAGCCTACCCTGCGCAATTTCCGGTTGGTAAGGGGTATACGCCGTATACCAGCCCGGATTTTCCAGTACATTTCTCTGAATCACTTTAGGTAAGCAGGTGGGATGATAGCCCATACCGATATAACTTTGATAAATTTTATTCTTATCTGCTATCTGTTTCAGATAGGATAAGGCATTTTCTTCATTTTTAGCTGGTTTCAGGCCAATATCTTCAGGGAGTAAAATGCTTTCAGGCACAATCTGCCGGGTCAGGTTATCAAGGGAAGAAGCACCAACAAACGCCAGCATTTCACTGGTCTGTTTTTCATCGGGGCCAATATGTCTACTGATAAACGCATCATTTTGTTGAAGTGATGTCAGGGGTAGGGTATCGATAGTTGATTGAGAAGA
>DRNA01000387.1 GCA_011322365.1 Aeromonadales bacterium
CGGCATCGTTTTATTCTGGGCTCAGGTATGCTTTCAAAATGGCTGATAAAATTACACATGATTCAAATCTCCTCTTAGTTTGGAGATCTGATCTATGAATATCCAATTAGTTCAATTTATAATGATCTTGCCCTGGAAATAGCCTAGTTTTACTTGTATTTATCAGATTCGGTCAGTAACATACCGCCTTTAGTTTATTTAGCATAAAAGTACCTATGACCTCTTCCCATTTTGCTGATAGTTTCAAGGGTTCAATCGTTGCTATTGTAACGCCTATGAAACCTGATGGTGAGATTGATTATCCGGCGTTGGAGGCATTAGTTGACTGGCATATTGAATCTGGAACGGATGGCATTGTTGCCGTGGGCACAACCGGTGAATCACCGGTTCTAAGCGTCAAAGAGCATCTGGCAGTGGTTAAAGCGATTATTGATGGTGTTGCGGGCCGAATCCCAGTCATTGCGGGGAATGGTTCGAACTCAACCGCTGAAGCTGTTCATTTGACCAGAGAAGCCGCAAAATTGGGAGCCGATGCCTGTTTGTGCGTTACGCCCTATTATAACAGGCCATCTCAACAGGGAATGTATGAGCATTTTCGGCATATTGCCGATGCTGAAAAGTCCATGCCACAAATTTTATACAATGTACCCAGTAGAACGGCCGTCGATCTGTTACCTGAAACAGTGAAACGGTTGTCCGAAATCGATAATATCATTGCTATTAAAGAGGCTACGGGAAGTTTACAACGGTTAGGGGAACTTGTAGCTCTTCTAGATGACCAATTTATTCTACTAAGTGGTGATGACGCCAGTTGCCGAGAATTTATGTTACAGGGTGGACGGGGAGTTATTTCGGTGACCGCCAATGTTGCGCCTGAAAAGATGTCTCAAATGTGCCAGTTTGCTTTATCAGGAAGGGTTGATGAGGCGATGAATACTGATAACAAATTAACGGCTTTGCATCAGCATCTTTTTTTGCAGGCTAATCCCGTTCCGGTTAAATGGGCACTGCATGAAATGCAACGTATCGATTCTGGTATCCGGTTACCCTTGCTTATGCTGGAGAGTCAGTATCATCAGCAAGTCCGACAGGCACTGGAAATAGCTGAGATCTCAATTAACCGAACTCAATAAGTTGACAGTGAACAACGTTTTAAACAAATTTTGGAGAGCAGGAAATTGCATATTTCTCGATTAATCTTAGTCTTACTGTTACCTCAGCTAGTAGCGGGTTGTAGCTGGTTATATGGTGAAAATGGCCTGGTCAAAGACAATGAATATACTTATGTTAATAGTCAATTAGGTAAAAAACTTGAAATACCTGATGGTATGAAGGCTCCTCAAATTGTCGATCAATATCCAGTCCCTTCGATAGCTAAAGAAGCGATGAATAAACCCGTTGGACGGAAGTTAGATACTACAGCACCGGTATTAATTCTTGCTGTGGACGTCAACTCAGGCGTGTATTCTCGAAATGAAAATACTGATCCAACTGTCTGGTTTAGAATTGGTGAATTAAAAGTATGGCAGGCATTACTTGATTATTTAAAATCAAACAATATAAAAGTTGCCAGTAAAGATTTATCAAAAGGCACCATTATTACGGATTGGGTCACTCACGATACCGATAGTTTGTGGAATGATATTTTTGGTTCAGATGATGAAGTTAAGGCTATGCGTGGAAAGTATCAGTTCAAGGTGGTTCGTTCGCCCAAGGGCAAGTTAACTCTGTTATCCGTAAAACCACTGGCGGCAGAATATTTAAACTATGAAGATGACAACTGGAAGCCTCTAAAAAATCCCCGTCAAAATTCTATCCAGTTTATGAATGGATTCCTCTCGACCTGGGCTGAAGAAAGAGCATTTGAAGCAAGAAAACGTGTATTGGCCGCGAATAAAGGTATCACGCTATCATTGGGCAAGGATAATAACAATCAGGCTGCCTTCATAGCGGATGCAAAATTTGATCGGGTTTGGGAACGCCTTGCCTATGTGGCAAAGCAGATGGGAATGGTTATTGATGATAAAGATCAGTCTCAAGGTATTTACTATATGATCTGGAAAGGCAAAGAATCAGGTGGTTTCTTTGATTCATTGATGTTCTGGCAAGATTCTGGCTCGGTAGATTTACCGCTGGCCAATGGTGAGTACCAATTTAACCTTTCTGCTCTTGGTGATAAAACAGCGATTACTATTGCTAAAAAAGATGGTGGTTTTCTCGACCAGAAGCAGATGAATAAATTATTTAGTTATTTTTCTGAACAGTTTACACAACGACGCCAAACGAGAAGACGTTAATAGACACTCTGATATAAAATAGAGATTAATTATGCAAAAACTTGAAGAACTCTTTACCGGTAAAGCGAAATCAGTTTTTAAAACCGATGATGCCGATAAGCTCATCCTTGAATTTCGTGATGATACCTCTGCTTTTGACGGTGAGAAAATAGTTCAACTGGAACGCAAAGGCATGGTGAATAATAAATTTAATGCTTTTATTATGCAGAAATTGCAGGCAGCCGGTATACCCACTCATTTTGAATCGCTTTTAAGCGATACGGAATCTCTGGTAAAAAAACTGGATATGATACCGGTTGAATGTGTTGTTAGAAACATTTCGGCGGGAAGTATTGTTAAACGCCTGGGCGTAGAAGAGGGCCTGGATTTAAATCCTCCAACCTTTGAATTTTTTCTTAAAAATGATGCTTTACATGATCCCATGATCAATGATTATCATATACGTTCATTTGGCTGGGCAACTGAAGAAGAAGTTGCCGCTATGAAAAAGCTCACTTTTCAGGTCAATGATATTTTAACCAAGCTTTTTGATGCTGCGGAGTTGTTGTTGGTGGATTATAAGCTGGAATTTGGTCGTTTTAATGGCGAAATTTTCTTAGGCGATGAGTTCTCTCCCGATGGTTGTCGACTATGGGATAAAGAAACCCGTGAAAAAATGGATAAAGATCGTTTTCGTCAGGACCTGGGCAATGTTATTGAAAGTTATGAAGCCGTTGCCAGAAGGTTAGGTGTAGAGCTTTAGTTGCTGATTTAAGTTTATGACATATTAAATCAAAAAAGCCTGCATTATTGCTAATGCCGATCAGTTAAGTGAATAAAAGCTTGATTTTTCTGCAAATAAGATCAAAATCCGATGATCAAAAGTCATCGGATTTTTTTATGCAACTTTCAGACGCGCTCTCTCAGGTATCTCTTAATAATCGAACAGAATTTCAAAA
>DRNA01000388.1 GCA_011322365.1 Aeromonadales bacterium
AAGAAAGTTAGATTATTCAACCCGCTATCCACAATTGGCTGTAAGTGTCTGGACAATCTTCTGGTTAACGGGGCCGTTTTTTCTTTTGTTTATGCTAATAGAAAATAATGGAAAAATGGTTCGTTATGTGAGCTTTAAATTAATGTTATTTGTAACAGTTTGCATGTTGTTTGTGGTTTTAGGTTTATATTTTGGTATTTGGGATAAACTTCCTGATAGTCATAGCGGAGATATGTCCAGATTTGCACACTTAACCAGGCCTGGTATTATTTTTAAAGCTGCCTTGGTTTGGACAGGTTCAATATCAATTCTTTTTATGTTTATAATTGTTTTGTTTAAATTATTAGGGAATATATGTTATGGAAAATAATGAAAAAAATTAATTTTATATTCTAAAATAATGGATAATACGGTAGTTTCCAGATTGTTTTTGTAAATACTATTAACAGAGAATTTTCTTGTGGACAAATTAGAGTGTAAACAGGGTGGTGTCAGGGAGTATTAGTTGTTATGAAACAGAATAATATCATATATAAGGACTGAATATGTATAATAAAGAATATGCCGGATTGCTTAATAATGTATTGATGATAGTAGTCATTTACGGGTTTTTAGTGGGAGGTATAATTGATGTATTTAATATCGATCTGTCCCATACTGATTTTGTTAAACAATTAGAAGGAATTTTTCCGGAAATTCAGATGTTACACATCAATAATAAACATCTGGCACTGGCAATAAGTTTATGGGTTATTCTTTTAATCAGTATAATACCCATTACGTTTTTTTCTATACTTTTTTTAGAGGACGATTAATCGAAAAAGTTACTCTTAAACTTGTGCTTGTTATGTTTTTTCTATTTTTTTTATTTGTTTATATAGTATATTATGGCTTTGCAGATAGTCTTCCACCGGAAGACAGTTCACAAAGTTATCATTTAATCCATCTAACAAAATCAGGTACTGTTTTTTATATTAGTCTGTTAATGAATGGTCTTGTAGGTTTTACAGTTACTGTTTTTAGTGTAATTTTTAAAGTAGTCCAAAAAAATAAACAGGGAGTATATAACATGGAAGAAACCAAATGAAAAGAATTAATCAATGAGTATGTTAATAAATCCATCCAGTTTACCCTGGGTATGCTGGATGATACGGCTCAGAGAATAAAGGATAAACAGTCGCTCAGGCTGTCTGATGCTCAAATTGCAAAAATTCGTACAGAAGAGCTGGTCAAAAATCTGGAACAAAGCTCATCGCTGGCAAAATCCTATGCAAAGAAAGCGGATCTGTTGGGATTGGATGGTGATGTTTTTAACCAGAATAGTCTGGATAAAGAAGCCATTAAATAACTGCAGCTTGCGGATAAAAATATTTATCTGCAAAACATAGGGTAAGCTGTCCCGCTGATTACTGAAAATATATTTAATAAAGAAGGTTGTCTGCAGATTAAATTGTAGTATTAATTTGAATATAAAGGGGTAACATGAAAGAACAAATTGTAGAATGGTATGGTGATGAACATTCCAGAATTTATAAAAAACAAAGCCGCTATCTGTTTGCTCTGTTAGCTTTTGTATTTTATGGGTTACCTCAATTACAGGT
>DRNA01000389.1 GCA_011322365.1 Aeromonadales bacterium
ACGCCATTAAGAAATTCTCTTAAAGGCTCATTCATAAAAAGTGATAGTGGTTTTCTTTTGGCACCAGATGATCGTAGAAACTGTCCAATCCAGCGAAAAGTGTTTTTTATCAACCCCGGCCATCCCACATGATAAATACGAGAAACATGCAATGTTGACCAGGCCTGCTCTAATCGACGGATGCCAATACGAGGGCGGTTGGCATGAGCGGCCATAAAAGTACTGTTAATAGCACCTGCCGAAGCTCCGGCTATAACCTGAAAGGGGTTTTTGCCATCATTGGGGATGATTTCAAGAATACCTTTAATGACACCAACCTGATAGGCTGCTTTAGCCCCCCCTCCAGTCAGTACCAGCCCGATTTTTTCAGTTGATTCATTTTTGTTAAACCACGCCATGGATTATTTGCCGGTTAGCCAATGTTTACGTAAACTGGTTAATACTTTTTTCGGATATTTCATACGTCCTAGGGAACCGTTATAGCGTGCCAGTGCAAGTGAAAGCTGTTTTTTTTCCTTTTTTATATAAATACTGAGTATGGCACATCCATATTTGAGGTTAGTTTCAATATCAAACAGATTGTCTTCATTATGGCCAATTTCTGTGATCCAGAAAGGCATAATTTGCATTAAACCTCTGGCACCTGCCCTGGACACTGCAAACCGATCAAAGCCACTTTCAATATCGATAACCGAGAGTACCAGTTGAGGATCTAACTTCGCTCGAACGGCTTCTTTATGAACCGCTTTCAGGAGTGTCATGCGTTCTTTAAGTGGGATATGTTTAGCACGTTTATTCAGACGTTTTGACATATCCAGCAACCAGACTTTGGCATCGAACTTATCCTCGAATTCCGAATCTGATTCAATCGCCTGCTTCAGCAGACGTTTAAATTCTGCTGAAGGCGGCTGCTGGGTACCGGCTTCTGAAGATACAGGTATCAGACAGAGAGGCGTCAACCAGAGCAGGCTCATAATAAATACAACTTTTTTCATTTTGTTTATGTCTACAACATTTAAATTTATCAGAGATAAAATAAAAGCTTTCTACAATATTTCAGCCAGTTTATCTTTTATAAAATCGACCGCTGAATCCAGAGGAATATTCTCTGATACCTCATCAGTCCGGCCCTTGTATTCAATTTCATTGTTATCCATCGCACGTTCACCAATAACCAGGCGATGTGGAATTCCAATTAATTCCATATCGTTAAACATAACGCCGGGCCTTTCTTTACGATCATCAAACAGCACTTCTACACCAAGTGTAGTCAATTCCTGGTAAAGTTGCTCACAGGCCTGCTGCACTCGCTCTGAACGATGGTAATTAATGGGCACCAGTGCCAGGTGGAAAGGTGCAATGGCCAGGGGCCAGATAATGCCTCGTTCATCGTGATTCTGCTCAATTGCTGCTGCAACGGTTCTTGAAACACCAATACCATAACAACCCATTGCTAATGGTACGGATTTCCCTTTTTCATCCAGTACAGTAGCGGACATAGATTCACTATATTTGGTACCCAGCTGGAAAATATGTCCCACTTCAATACCCCGTTTTATCTCTAATGTGCCCATATTGTCAGGACTGGGATCACCTTCTTCTACATTACGTATATCAGCAATAAGATCATAATGGGCATCTCTGTCCCAATTCACCTGTTGCAGATGATAGCCATCTTTGTTGGCACCACAGGTAAAATTGGCCATGACAGATGCTGTGCGGTCGACAATTATTGGAATATCAAGGCCAACGGGGCCTATGGAGCCGCTTGAGCAATTCAATCTGGCCCGAATGTCTTCATCAGTTGCCAGGTTCAGGGGGGCATAAACCTGTTTCAGATGACCTGCTTTAATCTCATTGAGCTGATGATCACCTCTTAATACGAGGGCAACCAGACCTTCTGCTTCGCCGTTTTCATTTACGCCTTCCACAATCAATGTCTTGACCAGTTGTTTGGCAGGAATAGAGAGTTGCCCGGCAACTTCGCTTATTGTATGGGCATTCGGCGTGGCGACCTGTTGCATTTCTGCTTCAGATTCCGGGCGGTTCTGGGCCGGCATAATGGCCTCAGCTTTTTCAATGTTAGCGGCATAATCACTACCGTTACTGAAGGCAATGGCATCTTCACCTGATTGTGCTAACACATGAAATTCATGTGAACCCGAACCGCCAATGGCACCGGTATCGGCGATGACGGCTCTAAATTCTAGCCCCATTCGGTTAAAAACATTACTATAAGCGCCATACATTATCTCATAGGTCTGTTCGAGGGATTGATGGTTGATATGAAAAGAGTAGGCATCTTTCATTAAAAATTCTCTGGCGCGCATAACGCCGAAACGGGGACGAATTTCATCACGAAATTTATTTTGTATCTGGAAAAGGGTGATGGGTAACTGTTTGTAACTTTTTACTTCATAACGCACGAAATCGGTAATGATTTCTTCATGGGTAGGCCCCAGACAAAATTCACGCTGGTGCCGATCTTTAAAACGGAGTAATTCCGGGCCAAATTCATCCCAGCGTCCTGATTCTCGCCATAATTCAGCTGGTTGCACACTGGGCATAAGGCATTCAGT
>DRNA01000390.1 GCA_011322365.1 Aeromonadales bacterium
CATAGTCAGGGTCTATGGTATTCTCATTATTCTGGTTTCGCTTTATGATGATTGTTTTCCCCTTATGTTTTACCTTAACACTGGGAATATCCGCTGTTATCTGCACGTCGAGCGTGTTTTTAGCACTAATGTTTTCAAAGCACAGGCTTATGAATATAAATAAAATATAAAATTTCGGCATCTGTTTCTCCTGGCTGCTTGGGTGAACTCATTTCATAGAAAAGATTACAACAAAACAGACTAGAATAATAAAATAAATAGTCTTTAAAATCAGAAGGTTACAAATGAAAATTCGATGTCTGGAAATTAACTGGCTAAAGATCGACTCAATGAAGCCTTTTTAAGCATAAAATGCTCTTACTTTTTGTTACATTTTAGCAATATTGACACGACTGTTTTAGCCATATTAGGCTAGAGAGTACCATGTGATCCTGCTATGGTATATACCCACTACCCAGCAGGCAAAATAATAACTAAAGGCCATCTAGTATGCATAAATTTATACAAAATCAATTAGCAATATTAACGGTATCTTTTTTTGTTACGGTAATGACAATACCAGGCTATGCTGAGAAACCGGCTCGGACTCAACCTTACCAGAACGAACAGTGGCTAAGATATCCGGCCATTTCCCCCGATGGTACACAGATTGCTTTTACGCATAAGGGAAATCTTTTTCTGGTTTCCAGCAAAGGTGGATTAGCGCGATCTTTAACCTCTAATGCTGCCAATGACTTTATGCCGGTCTGGTCTCACGATGGAAAAAGACTGGCCTTTGCTTCAAACCGCCATGGCAATTTTGATATTTACCTGATGCCAGCCAGTGGTGGTAAAGCTAAAAGGCTAACCTTTCATTCATCTAATGATTATCCTTCTGATTTTAGTATTGATGATACACAGGTTATTTTTTCATCAACACGGCTGGATGATGTGAAGAGTGCACAGTTTCCCTATGGTCGTATGGAAGAACTCTATCAGGTCCCAATTTTGGGAGGTACACCAAAGCAGATTATAACAACTCCGACGCTAATGGCACGAATAGCAAAAGATGGGCATCGAATACTTTATACCGACCACAAAGGTTATGAAAATGATTGGCGCAAGCATGAAGTATCATCCAGAAGTCGTGATATCTGGGTGGTGGATACACAAACTGGAAAACATAAAAAACTGACCTCTTACCCGGGTGATGATAGAAATGCGCTATGGAATGGGAAAAATGATGGTTACTATTTTCTCAGTGAAAAATCAGGATCATTTAACATCTGGTTTGCCAAGTTAAATTCATCGAATGCCAGACAATTAACGAAATTTAAAAAGCACCCAGTAAGATTTTTATCTCGTTCAGAACAGGGTGCATTAGCTTTTGGTTTTGATGGCGCTATTTACGTAAAAACAACAGACGACAGCAGAGCCGAAAAACTCAATATAACCTTCGCTATTGATGAGGAATTCAATTCAAGTCACCGTAAAACAGTTTCCAGTGAGGCCACTGAGATGGCTCTGTCACCGGATGGAAAAGAGATTGCTTTTGTAGTTAGAGGTGATATTTTTGTAACCTCTACAGATTTCAATACCACTAAGCGTATCACTAATACCAGTACTCAGGAACGCTCAGTTTCATTTTCTCCTGATGGTAAACGTTTATTATATGCTGCTGAAAGAGGCGATAGCTGGAAAATTTATGCAACAAAAATCAAACGAAAGGAAGAAACACATTTTGCTTTAAGCACGGTACTGGAAGAAAGCCTGTTAGTTGATACAGGAAAAGAAGCTTTTCAACCTTCATGGTCTCCTGATGGTAAGGAAGTGGCTTTTCTTGAAAACAGAACTGCTCTAAAAGTAATTAATTTAAAATCAAGGAAAATAAGATCCATTCTTCCTGCGAACAAAAATTATTCTTATTCCGATGGCGATCAACATTATGCATGGTCTCCTGACGGCAAATGGTTTGAAGTTGACTATTTGGAGCCTGGACGATGGGTGTCCGAAGTGGGCATCATTTCTGCTGATGGTAAACAAAAGGTGAGGAATCTCAGTCAGAGTGGCTATAACGATGCGGGTGGTATTTGGGCAATGGACGGGAATGCCATAATATGGGTAACGGATCGCCA
>DRNA01000391.1 GCA_011322365.1 Aeromonadales bacterium
ATCAGGATCGTACACAGTAACTGCAAAACTTTTGGTTCCTTCTGGACTATTGCTCCATTTTAAACGAGGCGAAATATTGTCACCATTACAACCAAACCCTGCATAAACCTGAGCTTTGGTTAGCTGTCCGGCAATATCCGGACTGGTTAGCGTAAAACCGGCTGCCTGCAGAGACGCTGTGTAAATTGCAAACAACAGCCCTAAAAGTAGCAAACTGATATTTTTCATGTTGAACTCCTTGAATCCAATATTATTCTTTAAGACGTTGAATGTGGGCTATCTCATCCGGCCCGGAAATACAGATATCGAGATCTTTTAATATGCCATCGTTTATATTATAAATCCAGCCCTGGACAGTAATATCCTGCTTTGCCTGCCAGGCATTTTGCAGTATAGTGGTATGACAGACGTTAGCCACCTGTTCCATAACATTCAGTTCGCACAATTTGTCCGCTCTGGCATCCAGATCTTCTATACTTTCTATCTGATTTTGATGAAACCGATAAACATCCTTGATATGACGCAACCAGTTATCGATCAAGCCATGGCTTTTACTCTCCATGGCTGCTCTGATACCCCCACAACCATAATGACCACAAACGATAATATGCTTTACTTTCAGTACTTCCACTGCATATTGAATTACGGAAAGACAATTTAAATCGGTATGAACCACCACGTTAGCCAGGTTCCTGTGAACAAATATATTACCGGGACGAACATTAACAATTTCATTGGCAGGAACACGACTATCTGCACAACCAATCCACAATATATCCGGGTCCTGTTGTTCGGATAATTGTGAAAAAAATGCCGGATTGTCTTTTTTAACTTTTTCAGCCCATTTCTTATTACTATCAAATAATTCTTTTAAAACTTTCATTATTTATACCCATATATTGGTAAAATATACCTGATTACCAACAAATATCAACTCTACTCTCTGTCCTGCCTCTGTATGTAGATGAGTCCCGGTGACCAAGTTTGAGACCGAGTGTGAGATAGTGGTGAAAAATTAAACGGTATGGTAGCATCGTACTAAGGCACCTCTAATAACAATGATAAGCCAAAATGATGCAATACATAGAAACCTTTCTCAATGAATTTTCCAAGTTTATGTGGGGTACGCCGCTGGTTATTTTAATGGTTGGCGGCGGTCTGTTTTTTATGTTTTTCTCCGGGTTTATGCCCTATAAACACTTTGGCCATGCATTTGGCATTATACGCGGCAAATATAGTGATGAACACGATCAGGGTGACATTTCACACTATCAGGCGCTGGCAACTGCATTATCCGGTACCTTGGGTCTGGGAAATATCACCGGCGTGGCTGTTGCCATTACCGTAGGTGGTCCCGGTGCTATTTTCTGGATGTGGGTCACTGCTGTGGTGGGTGTCGCAACCAAATTTTTTACTGCCTCTTTAGCTATTATGTACCGAGGTAAAGATTCGCTGGGTCATCTTCAGGGTGGGCCTATGTATGTTATTCGGGAAGGGATGAGTAAGCGTTGGTTACCACTGGCCTACCTGTTCGCCATTGCAGGTCTGTTTGGCATTCTGCCTTCGTTTCAGATCAATCAGCTGGTCCAGACATTACGAGAAGTGTTTGCCATACCAGCCGGTCTGGCCACAACCGAAGAGCATTTTAATTTTGATTTGATTACAGGCATTATTCTCAGCCTGGGCATTTTCTCAATTGTCATTGGCAAGATCCATCGAATAGCGCAGGTTACCAGTAAAGTCGTACCCTTTATGGTAATATTTTATTTTATTATGACCATCTTTGTACTGGTATCTAATCATTCTGCACTATTACCCATGTTAAAATTGATTGTCACAGATGCTTTCCAGGGAGGTTATGTTGCTGAAAGTTATCTGAATAATAATGCCGTTTTTGGCGGTGCCCTGGGTGCTGTTATTATTCTTGGCGTGCAACGTGGAGCTTTTTCGAACGAAGCAGGAATTGGTACAGAATCACTGGCTCACGGGGCAGCTAAAACCAATAAACCTACCCGTGAGGGACTGGTTGCCATGATCGGGCCCGTGGTCGATACATTAATTGTCTGTACCTGTACCGCTCTGGCCATTCTGGTCACTGGCGTCTGGCACGGTGATGCCACAGGTGTAACATTAACTACACAGGCCTTTGAACAGGTATTCCCGGGCTACGGACAATATTTGCTCACCATCATGATTTTCTTTCTCAGTACCAGTACCGTACTGACATTCTGGTATTACGGTTCAAAATGTGCCGGATTTCTGTTCGGAGCTGACAAAGAAGAATATTATGTATGGTTCTACTGTGCATTGATTGTTGTAGGCGCGGTCTCTTCCCTGAAGGCGGTTTTGGGTTTATTCGATGGCATGTATGCTCTGATGGCTATTCCTACCATGATTTCTACGCTGGTTTTAGCACCCAAAGTAATGCAGGCCGCCAGAGCATATTTTAAGGATTTCAAACAGCATAAATTTGAAAAAACTACTCTATAAAGCTGTCCTTTATAGAGTTTCACCTGAAGGTTTAATGCGTTTAAAGCTATGACGCTTTTCTTCGGCAGTCTGAAATCGGAACACATTTTTATCCACTCGCCGTTTTATGCTGATATCAAAGTAGGTGGTCTCATTAGCAGCGAGTATTTTGTCAATATGCAGACCTTCCGATCGGAACTCGGCTGGCAAATAATAAGCAAAACCTTTAGCAGGTCTCAGCACAATCTTGATACCAAACAGACCATCTTTTAATTG
>DRNA01000392.1 GCA_011322365.1 Aeromonadales bacterium
CCGCCGTATTTTGCCCGCCAGTTATAGAAGGTAGCATCGCTCATGCCATGAGTGCGACATAATTCGGTGACCGGTACACCGGATTCAGCTTCTTTCAGAATGCCGATGATCTAGGATTCTGTAAATCTGGACTTCTTCATTGTAGGTTCTCCTCATTAATAATTTAATGGAAAATTCTACTTATGAAAAGAATTATTTTTCGGGGGGATTACCTTTACTAAAAGCTTGTAAATTTATCACCCGTTATTTACAAATATTACTTATAAATCAATATTATATATTTTGTTCAGGCTGGAGTGTTTTTTGTGGGATTGAAGGGATTAAGGTGTAAATGAGGTAATAAAGTTGGTATATGTACGATATATAACCTATTAAAATTATTCAAAATAAGTTTTGGTGGATGTCGTGTCTAAATATAAAATCAAAAATTTAAAAAAAATTAAGAAGCCTGCCTCTAAAACATTGCAGCTTTTAATCCTCAGGATTCTGATTTTACTTGAGGGTTATAAGTGGCTGACCGAAGGGAGTTATTTTAAAAGTGACCATATTGTTTATGCCATAGGAATGGGAGAGTGGATAGATGGTAATAAAAAGAAAAACGATGAAGAGTTTCTTATTGCGCTGAAGAAAAAATACCATTATGCAGAAAAAAACTTTTCTTATAAATTGCCAAAAAATCTAAAACAAAATATTAAGCAGGTCAGTAGAATCACTGGGCTTTCTAAAAATGAGCAACTGGTTTTTTCGTTTTTGATATTAGCCGGGAATGATAAAAATTTATCAAACCTGCTGGAGGCAATGTCTTCAATTGCCTTCTCTGACTATTTAAATACAATCAGTGTTGTGTTGGCTATGAGTGAAAAGGAAGCTTTTAATGTTATTTCCCAAAAAAGCAGGTTAATGAAAAGCGGCTTGCTTAAACGACATTCCATTAATGGATTAACCCTTGGTTTTTTTTCACATGTGGAATTTATATATGAAGATTTTCCTAAACATATGACGGATAAAGTTAATGATGTCAGAGATTTGTTTTCTGATGTCTTTACATTGTCAGCTAAGCCCTTGCTGAATATAAAACATTATCAGCATATGGAATATGAAGTAGGGCTTGTTAAGTCATATCTGTCTGAGAATATAGGTTCTGAGGAGGGCAAAAATATTTTAATTTATGGCCCTCCAGGTACCGGGAAAACACAACTGGCAAAAATAATCGCGAAGGAATTAAATTTATTGCTTTTTGAAGTAAGCTCTGAAACCCGTTTGGGTGAAGGTTTGCCTGGAATAAAAAGACTGCTCTCATTAAGGGTGTCTCAGTCAATTTTAAATAATAATAATGTAATCATGCTGTTTGATGAATGTGATGATGTGTTTGGGCATGAATTAAGTTTATATAGTGCTAATGAGAGTGCTGTAAATTATAAAGGATGGATTAATAAGTCCTTAGATGAGAACAAACTATCCTGTATCTGGATAACAAACTCGCTTGCGTTTATGGAGCCGGCCTATATTCGTCGTTTTGATATGGTTATTGAAATGAAAAACCCAAATAGAACGCAGCGTAAAGACATGATTAAGTCGCTTTGTGGGGGCGTAGTAAGTGAATCAACGGTCTCAAAGCTGGCTGAATCTGAAGTGCTCACTCCTGCTGTCGTAAAGAATGCAATTCAGGTTGTTGCAAGTCTGGACAATAAATCACCAGGGGTAAAAGTGGAAGATACTGTTGTGAGCCTTATAAACAGTACATTAAAAGCCCAGGGGTATAAGGCTTTGGTGGTTAATGAATATACCCGTGGTTTAAATAATTATAATCCGGATATTTCCAATTCTGATTATAACTTAAAAGAACTTAAAGATGGCATTGAGCAAAATGGTAAGGCGCGGTTGTGTTTATATGGACCGCCGGGTACAGGAAAAACCATCTTTGCTCATTGGCTGGGAGAGCAGCTTGGAAAAACTGTGATATCAAAAAAAGCATCTGATTTAATTGCTTCCTATTTAGGTCAAACAGAAGCCAATATAGCTGCGGCATTTGATGAAGCAGAAAAAGACAATGCCCTGTTGTTATTTGATGAAGTTGATAGCTTTTTGCAGGCCAGAAGCAGTGCAAAAAATAGTTGGGAAATAACCTCTGTGAATGAATTGCTTACGCAAATTGATAATTTTAATGGCATTTTTGTGGCTTCAACAAACTTGATTGATCGTCTTGATGATGCATCTATGAGGCGTTTTGATTTGAAAGTTAAATTTGATTATCTTAAAACCAGTCAGGTCAGAATCTTGATAACAAACTTATTAAAATCCATGAATTTAGGGGATGCTGATGCAGATATTATTAAGCTTTTGCCACGCCTGGATTATTTAACGCCAGGGGATTTTCGTATGCTGGAACGCAGGGCAAAGTTTCAGCCTTTTAAATCCATAAGGGAATTAGCTGAGGCTCTGATTGAAATCAATGCAGGTAAAGGAGGATATCACAATCCAATAGGTTTTGTAAATCTGGCATAACAACGTCAATATTTATATGTGTATGTCAGTAGTCAAGGTTTTTAAAATGTCTGGAAGAAAAACAAATAGCAAAATCACCCCTGTTGTTATTCAGCAAATATTGCCTGTAAAAAATGGTTTTCAGGTCTGTGTGAGATGCTTAAAAGGTAAAAACATACCCATTGAGCAGGTGTTCTTTTTAAATTCGTGGGAACAGGGCTTATATTCAATGTGCATTGAAGGCAGTGCAAATGATTCCAGGTTGGATTTTTTGTTTTTAAGCTGGAAAAGTTTTTGTAATTGGAAAAACAGGCTGATCCATTTGAATATACCTGAAAAAATTATTCATAAAGTCAGTGTGTTCGGAAACCTGTGGCTACCTGCAGCTCAATGGTGTGCGCAGAATCGGGCGGCTTATGATTTATTGTTCAATAATAGTGTACTTTTCTGGTATTTGTTAACAGAAAGGGTTTATGGCATAAACACAAGGGAATTTTATGAGCAGTTAATTACACAGCCTCAAAAAAAAATTATTCAGGCTCTGGGCGGTGCCGGGCTGGAAAGTGAGGTGCGTTTTTTTAAAAAATTAATTCTTAATAAAAGAGATATGCGTGAGTA
>DRNA01000393.1 GCA_011322365.1 Aeromonadales bacterium
AAGGGACGTCTATCCGAAGATGGCTTATCTGAGAATACCATTAATGCATTGTTTGCTGACTTGATCGATAGAGAGCCGCAGAAACCTGACTCATTAATCGCCCTGGAACAAAGCAGGCTCAACCAATCCGGAGAATAAGAAATTATGCCGTCACCATTAATAAAAACCATGATTGAAAAATATCATTATCCACTACTAACTGAAGAAAATTTTAATGATTTTGTTAATAGCCAGGATGAATGTGTTTTATTTTTTACAGAAAATCCCGCACGTTATCCTGAAAGTGATGATGTCGCGATGATATTACCTGAACTGGTTAAGGAATATGGCAACCGCTTTAGTGCAGCAGTCATCGATCAAAAAGACCAGCAGAAATTACAGATGCGGTTTGGTTTTAAGAAATGGCCTAGCTTAGTTTTTTTACGTCAAGGTAAATACCTTGGTGTTATCAGTAAAGTACAGGACTGGCTTGATTACCTGGAAAAAATTAACGCAATTTTAACTTCAGAACCACAATCAGCTCCTGGTTTTATTATACCAGTTGATTCGGTTGTAGCTCCCAGCACTCAATAACTTACAGGTGGAAAAATGAAAGATCACAGTATCCCTATCGTAGTAGGTCCCGGTTCTCAACCCGCTGACAGCGATGGAGCAGAAATGGATTTTATGCAAATGCCTTCAGGAATGATGACCTACACACAGCCCATTATTCCCGAGCCAGAAGAAATCACCGGGTTAGACCAGGCTTTATTATTATCCAATAAATTACTTGGTATATTAAGTAAATTTAAAGTGGGTGATGAAACTCAAGTAATAGAATTGAATGGGCTGGATAAAAAAAATAAAGAGTTTTTTGACCACCTTCTCGGCGAAGGGGAAGTAAGTGTGCAGTTTAATACAGAACCCAACTCTAAGAATCCTGGAGCTCTAATACAGGAATCCGTATTAGCTGGTGTTTGGCGTGTTCAATATATCAATGAAGATGAGAAAATTATTAGTGATACTATTGAAGTCGGAATAATACCCGATATTGTCGACAAATTAACCTTTGAAACTGCGGCTGAAAATATTGAAATAGATGAAAAAAACATCCCAGAGTCAGTTTATAATGCGCCACCACTACTTGCTGAAATCAAAGATAAATTACCAGAATATAAGGTCGGGGAAGAACCTCATGTCATTAATTTATCTTTATTACCTCATACTGAATCCGATTTAATTTATCTTTCAGAGCAACTGGGTATTGGCCCCATAATTATTCTTTCAAGAGGTTATGGAAATTGTCGTATTAGTAGCACGGCAACAAGAAATGTCTGGTGGGTCCAATACTTTAATTCTCAGGAAACTTTGATTTTAAACACATTGGAAGTTAGCAAAGTGCCTGAGGTAGCCTGTGCTTCTCAGGAAGATATTGACGATAGCGCTGATCGGCTCTTAGAAATTTTAGCCATCTACAAATAAGGTTATGTGATGAATGATAATTTCATACCCGGTTCCTTCGGGGGCGATATTGAAAAACTTAAGGATGAAACCAGACTTGAATGTAAAATCTGCTGGTATGTGTATGATCCAGCTCTAGGTGACGATTATTGGCAAATAGCACCCGGTACACCTTTTGCGAAACTTCCAGAAGACTGGACCTGTCCTGAATGTGACGGCAAAAAAATTGACTTTATGGTTCTAAACGAGACTACCTGATGAATAATAATCAGTTGAAGTCCCTGACAGATAAAATCAGGCAAACCTTTGAGAACATCTATCAACAGCGAATGGCTGATGTCCCTGTTTGTAATAATAAAATTAAAGTCAGTATTCTGGATTTACAATATTGGAATGACAATATTCTGGGAATTTTAATAACACCCTGGTTCATGAACCTAATGCTCTTGCCAGTAGATAGCGATAACTGGGACGAAAAAAATGAACTGGAAACTGAAATCCATATCTTCCCCTCAGGCAAATATCAATTTATCACCGCATTTGAAGAAGATATTGGCAAATATCAATCTTGTTCTATTTTCTCTCCCATGTTTGAATTTTCTGATAATAATGCGGCTATTGAGACAGCAAAGGCTGTGATGAACGAATTAATGAATTCCGAAAATATAGATACAACCAGTACCTATGCTGATCGTATTGAAAAGATTTGGCATGGTGAAGACGAGATTGAAAATATCTGTCAGTTGTCAAATATTGATACAGAACTCGACGACACAAAAGATAGTAAAATTGAATGCAATGAAAAACATAAAAACAAAGTAACAATAAGCAGGCGAAATCTTTTACGAGGTGAACTTTCTATTGATAAAATATCTATAAATGAATCGCAATCAATAAAAACTATTGGAAATTAATAATGAAAAATATTGAAGGCCAAATAAATATTGATTACTTTCCATTCAAGAAAAATGGAGAAGTAGTTACTATAAAATCTAACAGGCCGGTTCATCTTTCACAATTATTTGAAGGTAAAACAATAGATGAAGTACTTGAAACGATTCCTTTAATTTTTAATGTGTGTGGCATTGCGCAATCACGCACTTCGATCCGGGCAATTGAAAATATTATGCAGAAAAATATTCTTTCTTCAGTTGATATTGCCAGGGATATTTTAGTCCTTTTTGAAAATGCGAGAGAACATCTGTTACGTGTATTTCTTGATTGGCCCGGTTTATTTGATTTGCAAACTGTTCCGGCTCCATTACCAATGATTAGCCAGATAACAGAAAAAGCCAGACATCATTTATTTAAACAGGGAAAAGCCTTTTCTTTAAGCAGCAAGTTAAACGACAACCTTCGGGAGATTACAGAACTGGCATCAACATTAAACATGTGTTTAACAAACTATTTATTTACTATTCCTTCACAACAATGGCTTGAGATTTCCTCGTTAGAGTCTCTGGTTAACTGGTTTGATTCAACCGATACGATAGCCGCTAAAACCATACAGAATATATTTAAAAACGAATGGTGTTCTCAAGGTTATTCCAATACACAACCACTACCTGTTTTAAAAGACAATGAATTGATTCAACGTTTTACAGATGCCCCCTATGAGAAATTTATTGCCCAACCGGATTGGAATAATCAATGTTTTGAAACTACCGCTTTATCTCGGCAAATTAAACAACCTCTGATCAAACTATTATACCGTTATTATCAAAATGGATTGATCACCCGATGGATTGCCCGGTTAGTTGAATTAGCATCAATTCCACAGCAAATAAATCAACTTGTAGAAAAACTAAATACAGTTGAATATCAAATACCCTGTGCAACCGATGCAGGTATTGCTAAAGTAGAGACCGCTCGGGGACGGTTAATCCATTACGTTCAACTTGATAACAATCTAATTAATCAATATCAAATACTTGCACCCACTGAGTGGAATTTTCATCCAGAGGGTTTGCTAAACCAGAGTTTACAAAATATTACAGTCAATAATATTGAAAACATAACTCAAGTGACACATCTGATTATCAATAGCATTGATCCCTGCGTTGGCTATCAATTGAGGGTTCATTAATGCATGAAATGTCCTTATGTGAAGGTATCCTACAGGTATTAGAAAGTGAATCCAAACGTCAGGGTTTTAAGCAGGTCCAAAATGTCTGGCTTGAAATAGGTGCACTGGCTGGTGTTGAAAAAGAAGCGTTATTGTTTAGTTTTGATGTGGTGACAAAAAATTCGATTGCTGAACAGGCTAAGTTAATTATTGTTGATATTCCAGGCACAGCCTGGTGTATGCAATGTTCAAAATCAGTAGCTGTTAACCAGCGATTCGATCAATGCCCTGATTGCGGTAGTTATCAGTTACAGATCACATCAGGTGAAGAGATGAAAATAAAAGAACTGGAGGTCGACTAATGTGTACAGTTTGTGGTTGCGGAGAAGGCGAAAGTCGTATTGAAGGTCAGGTAAATTCTGATCATGCGGATCACCATCATGATCATGATAGTGGACCGCATGATCATCATTACGGAAAAGGTGCTGCTCATGCTCACGCTCCCGGTCTTTCACAATCCAGAATGGTTCAGATAGAGCAGGATATTCTTGGAAAAAATAACCAGTATGCTCATGCGAATCGCTCGTATTTTTCTAAAAAAGGCGTGCTTTGTCTCAACCTGGTATCTAGCCCCGGTTCAGGTAAAACCACATTACTCACAAAATCTCTTAATGATTTAAAAGATGAAATTCCACTTTCAGTTATTGAAGGCGATCAGGAAACAAGTAATGACGCTGAAAGAATTCGAGAAACCGGTGTGAATGCCATTCAAATTAATACCGGAAAAGGTTGCCATCTTGATGCACATCAGGTTGGCCATGCCGTTGATCATCTCGCGTTGGATGAAGCATCCGTGCTGTTTATAGAAAATGTAGGTAATCTGGTCTGTCCCGCAGCTTTCGACTTAGGTGAAGCTCATAAAATTGCTATTCTGTCGGTAACTGAAGGAGAAGACAAACCTATTAAATACCCTGATATGTTTCATGCTGCCGATCTACTGTTGCTCAATAAAATCGACCTGCTACCCTATGTTAATTTTGATGTGGATAAATGCATTGAATATGCTCGAAGAGTAAATCCCGGCATTCAAATCCTGCAGGTCTCTGCCACTACAGGAGAAGGTATGGATAACTGGTATCAATGGATAAAATTATCTCTGCAAAGTCGCCTGGTGGGTTTTATTGAAAACGAACCTGAACAAACGGTTGAGGGTTAATCCATGATAGCACGTGCAAGTATTTTAGTTGTAGATGATGAACAAAGAGCATTAGAATCTATTGAGCGTATTCTTTCCGATAGATTTGAAGTTCATACTGCCATCAATTTTCAGGAAGCTGAACAACTGCTAAAAACACAATGGATCCAGGTCATACTTTGTGACCAGAGAATGCCTGAAAAATCAGGAGTTGAATTTCTACAACAGATCCGTGAAAGCTACCCAGATGTTATACGCATGATTATCTCTGGTTATTCAGATGCAAACGATATTATAGATGCGGTTAATAAAGGAGGAATCTATCAATATATTAGTAAACCCTGGCATCCTGATGAACTCATTTTGAAATTGGAAAATGCGATTGACCTGTTTCGTTTACAACGAGAAAATGAACAACTTGCCGTAGAACTGAAACTAAAGCCTGATACCGTTGAGCAGGCCATGATCGAAAAAAGGCAAATACTCAAAGCCCGATATAGCTGGGATTCCGGGATAGTCAGAGGACCCGAAAGTTGCATGAATCAGATTTGTGAATTAATCCGCAATGTTGCTCCATTTGATATCAATGTATTATTAAGTGGTGCATCGGGTACCGGTAAAGAACTTTGTGCACGATCATTACATTATAATAGCTTAAGGCAGGATAAGCCTTTCATTGCTGAAAACTGTGGAGCACTACCCGATGAGCTACTGGAAAGTGAACTTTTTGGTCATAAACGAGGGGCATTTACCGGAGCCATTGAAGATCACGTAGGGCTATTTGAAAGAGCAAATGGCGGAACCATTTTTCTGGATGAAGTCAGTGAAACATCTCCAGCATTCCAGGTTAAATTACTACGGGTTTTGCAAGAAAATGAGATCCGTCCTTTGGGTAGTAATAAAAGAAGACCCATAGATGTTAGAGTAATAGCTGCAACTAATCGCAATCTTGAAGAAGCTGTAAAAAATGCCAAATTCCGTCAGGATTTATATTATCGTTTAGCCACTTTTACCATTGATATTCCACCATTAGTTGAAAGAAAAGGGGATATTGTACCCTTAGCTATCGCAATTTTGAATCAGACAATGGAACAGTTAGGCAAAAAAGTACAGGGGATAAGTGAAGAAGCACTCAAATGTTTTGAAGCCTATCAATGGCCGGGAAATGTCAGAGAATTGCAGAATGAAATTAAGCGAATGCTCGTACTCGGCCAGGACGACTATCTTGGTTCAAATCTAATCTCTCCTCATATTCTGCATGCGACACCTGATGAGTCAGTTGCAGATATGGAAATACTAACTGGCATTGAAGGTACCTTAAAAGAACGGGTTGAGTCTCTTGAGGCACGAATACTTAAGGAAACATTAATTAGATTAAGATGGAATAAAACTCAGACAGCTCAGGAACTGGGATTATCCAGAGTAGGTTTACGTAATAAAATGGATCGTTACGGACTTGAAAAAAACGATAAACTTGAAAATATTTCTGATGTCGCATGAATAATCACTTAACAGAAAATTCCACCAGACTGACCAACCTGGCAGGCCTTTCTCTTGAAATGCAGCAACAGGCACGCCGAGCAGATGATCAGGCCTGGATTGAAGTCATTCAGCATATGGATGAAATATATGCAGATCTGGTGAAATATCAGGTTGATTTGGAAGAGAAAAATTCTGCGCTCGAAAATGCTCAAAAATTTATTCAAAGTATACTGTCTTCCATGTCTGATTTACTTATTGTCTGTGATATCAATGGCAACATTCAACAGGTCAACCAGGCTCTTGTATGTTGTTTGGGTTTTGAATGTTCAAACCTCGAAGGCAAATCACTGTCTTATATCTTCAGCGATAAACACGCTCCTATGATCGCTGACTTTCCTGAACATATCCGCTCAGGTTCAATCATTGATTGTGAAGTTGATTTAATAAATATGAAAAAACAAACGGTTCCAATGGCCATTAATTGTAGTGCCCGTTTTGACCATAAGAACCGGATATCAGGCATGGTAATTACTGGTCGACCCTTAGGTGAACTAAGAACCGCATATGCAGAATTACAACAAGCCCACGAAGAGCTTCAGACTACCCAAACCCAACTTATTCAATCTGAAAAAATGGCTTCACTTGGAAGGTTAGTCGCCGGAGTTGCACATGAACTTAATAATCCAATCAGCTTTTTGTTTGCCAATATGCATGTAATGAAAAGTTACCAACATAAATTAAAAACATACCTCGCAGCAATACATCAGCAAGAAAGCACTAATAAAATAAAGTCTTTACGAGAAAAATTAAATATAGATCATCTACTTTTTGATATGGAACCCTTAGTTTCAGGCTCAATGGAAGGCGCGGAACGTGTCAGTGATATAGTTAAAAATTTACAGAAATTTACCACACCACAAAAACAGAAAATGCAATCCTTCAATATTTTAAAAGTAATAGAGAGAGCCAGTTCCTGGGTAATGACTGCAGCACAAACTAAACCTCAACTTATTTTAAATTTCCAGAAATCAGAAACAGCATTAATGATTAATAATAATGAAGGGCATATTCATCAAATACTTATCAATTTATTTCAAAATGCTATTGATGCACTTGGTCACTCCACTGAGCCTGAAATCAGTGTAAACATCACGCAAGATAAATCGCATATCAATATTCATGTAATGGATAATGGACATGGAATAAAGCCTGAAGATATTAGTAAAATATTCGATCCCTTTTTTACAACAAAGGCCGTAGGTAGTGGTACAGGTCTTGGTCTGTATATTAGTTATGGACTTGCTACAGAACAATGTCAGGGTGATCTGATTGTACAAAATAATACAGAGCAGGGTTGTGAATTTATTCTTCGCTTACCTATGGAAGTGAGCATATGAGTAAATTTAATATTTTATGGCTTCAATCAGGAGGTTGTGGTGGGTGCAGTATGTCAGTTCTTAACGCTGAATCACCGGATCTTTTTAGTAGTTTTAAACAAAATAATATTAATTTATTATGGCATCCTTCTTTTAGTGAAGAAACAGGCAGTGAGTTTTTAGATATTATTACAAAGATAGAATCAGGCACACTTAAATTAGACGCACTCTGTCTTGAAGGCTCAGTCATGATGGGACCTTGCGGTAGTGGAAGATTTCATTTATTAAGTGGTACTCAAAGACCTATGTTTGATTTGATTAAAAGTCTGTCTCAAAAGGCCCGTTATACACTTGGTATAGGAAGTTGTGCCAGTTTTGGCGGTATCACCATGGCAGGTTCAAATCCAGGTGAAGCGACAGGGTTGCAATATGAAGGAAAACAATCTGGCGGGTTATTGGGATCCCACTGGAAAAGTAAAGGAGATCTTCCAGTAATCAATATTGCAGGCTGCCCTACCCATCCAAATTGGGTTATTGAAACCATTATTCAGCTTGCTATGGATGCGCTTCATATAGAAAACCTGGATAGCCTGCAAAGACCCAGAAGCTACACTGATCATCTGGTACACCATGGCTGTCCCCGTAATGAATTTTATGAATTTAAAGCCAGTGCAGAACAGCCTTCAGAACAAGGTTGTATGATGGAACACATGGGTTGTCTGGGCACTCAGGCAAGAGCTGATTGTAACACCCGACTTTGGAATGGTGATGGTTCCTGTTTGCGTGGTGGCTATGCCTGTATCAATTGTACGGCCCCGGAATTCGAAGAACCCGGACACTGTTTTTCTGAGACACCCAAAATTGCAGGTATCCCTGTAGGATTACCAACAGATATGCCCAAAGCCTGGTTTGTAGCGCTTTCATCTTTAGCTAAGGCCGCTACGCCAAAACGAATTAAGATTAATGCAATTTCTGATCATATTGTGGTTTCCCCTGGAAAATTGAAAAAGGGGCAATCTAATGACAACAAATAATGTTTCTAAAAGAATATTGGGGCCCTTTAATCGAGTTGAAGGTGACCTGGAAGTAACGGTTGAAATAACAGCTAACGTGGTATCCAAAGCCTGGGTAAACGCACCTCTTTTCAGAGGTTATGAACAAATTTTACAGGGAAAAGATCCAAGGGACACTCTGGTTTATACCCCTAGAATCTGCGGAATCTGTTCAGTTTCTCAATCGGTTGCTGCAGCAACAGCTTTAGCAAAAACACAAAACATAGTGGCTGAATTAAATGGTCAACTGTCAACAAATATTATACTGGCTACAGAAAATATGGCCGATCATTTAAGTCATTTTTATTTATTTTTTATGCCGGATTTCGCCAGGAACTGTTATGACAAACAACTCTGGTTTGCTAAAGTAAGTCAACGCTTTAAAGCTCAGACTGGTTCTGTATTAAAACAGCTGTTACCTGCACGTTCGTCCTTTATGCATATTACCGGTATTCTCGCCGGAAAATGGCCTCATTCTCTGGCCATTCAACCCGGGGGGACGAGCAAACCAGTGGCTGTTGAAGAAAAAATAAAATTACTAACTCTTGTTAGAGCTTTCCGATTTTTTCTGGAAGAAACTTTATTTGGCGTACCACTGGAAACGGTGACTGAATTACAAAACGAAGATGAATTATCATCATTGGCAACCCTCCATCCAAACTCTGACCTCGCTATTTTTCTTAAAATTTCCAGAGCTCTTCAGCTATCTCAACTAGGAAAAGCCTATGATAGATTTATGAGTTATGGAGCGTATGAATTAGAATCCTCACACCTTTTTCAATCAGGTCTCTGGGATCAGTCACTCTCTGAACTTGATCAAAAAGGTATTAAAGAAGATATTTCTCATAGTTGGCTGGATATTCAAAGTTCCCCCAAACATCCCTATAAAGGCAGTACTATTCCAGGAAATGATGCAGAGGATGGCTATAGCTGGTGTAAGGCTCCCCGTTTAAATGAACAACCTGTTGAAGTTGGAGCAATAGCCCGGCAGATGGTTAATGCACATCCGCTGATAGTTGATCTGGTAAAAAAATATGGCGCAAACGTCCAGAATAGAATCCTGTCAAGATTATTAGAACTGGCATTAGTTGTTCCACAAATGGAAAACTGGATCCAGTTACTTCAACCTGGAGAACCCTTTTGCAAACAATTTGTCCTTCCCGATGAAGCCCAGGGAGCTGGGTTGGTCGAAGCAGCCAGGGGTAGCCTTGGCCATTGGTTAAGAATTAAAAATGGAAAAGTATTAAACTATCAGATCATTGCTCCCACAACCTGGAATTTTTCACCCCGAGATCAGAATAATAAACCTGGAGCTCTTGAACTGGCGCTAGAGGGTACAGTTGTTGACACATCATTTTCAACTCATTTGAATGAAGCCATATCGTTACAGCATATCATTCGCTCTTTTGATCCCTGTATGGTTTGTACGGTACATTAATCATGAGGACCAGGGCGAATTTCTCCGTAATAACCAGTGACCATCAGTATGCTAATGTGTATTGCGAGCAGATCCGCATCCGTGGTCTGGTACAGGGTGTGGGGTTTCGCCCAACGGTTTGGAATCTCGCAAATCATTCAGGAATAAAAGGATTGGTACTTAATGATGGCTCGGGTGTATTGATTATTGCTCAGTCATCAGAAAACGTCATTGATTTATTCCTTTCACAACTCAAGGAAAACCCACCTCCTCTTGCTCGAATTGAATCCATTGAACGAGAAAAAATACGAGTTGAGGGGCTATATTCAGAATTTACTATTCAAAAGAGTGTAAGTAACGAGATACATACGGGCATTGTGCCGGATGCAGCCACATGCAAATCTTGCTTAGAGGATACTGAGAATCCTGATAACCGTCGGTTTAACTATGCCTTTACCAATTGCACCCACTGTGGACCCCGGCTCAGTATTATTAGAGACATCCCCTATGATCGTCTGAAAACCAGTATGAATACATTTACTATGTGTGATCAATGTCAAAATGAGTATGAAGATCCAACTGATCGGAGGTTTCATGCTCAACCCAATGCCTGCCCTGACTGTGGCCCCAAACTGTGGCTTACAGATAAAAATGATGATGTGATTCAAACTGACAATATTATTAAAAAAATTGCAACGCTTATAGAGAGTGGCCATATTGTTGCTATTAAAGGTATTGGCGGTTTTCAGCTTGCGTGTGATGCTACCAATGATGATGTAGTTTCCAAACTGAGGCATCGCAAAAAAAGACCACATAAGCCCTTCGCATTAATGGCGAAAGATCAAAATCAAATATCTAATTATTGCAGAATTTCTGATGTGGAAAGCAAGCAATTGAGCACCCCCGCTGCTCCCATCATATTGCTACAGAAGAGAACAGATAACATTCAAATAGCACAAACGGTTGCGCCCACCAGTAATAATCTTGGGCTTATGTTACCCTATTCCCCTTTACATTACTTGCTGATGCAACAGCTGAAACACCCTGTAGTTCTCACTTCAGGAAATAAAGTTGAAGAACCTCAGTGTATTGACAATAACCTGGCCATAATAAAATTAAATACTATCGCTGATTATTTTGTAATGCATGATCGGGATATCATCAACAGAATTGATGACTCGGTGATGATGCTGAATTCTTCAAATCAAGCGGATGACTTTCTTTTTTTACGAAGAGCCAGAGGATATTCACCCTCACCAATAAACCTGCCAAAGATGTTTAATAAAGCCCAAAACATACTGGCCTTTGGCGCAGAAATGAAAAATACTTTTTGCTTATTGAAGGATGGAAAAGCAACCTTATCACAACATATTGGTAATCTTGAAAATTCATCTACTTTTGAGGATTATTTACATAATTTAAAACTTTACGGCAATCTGTTTAATTTCAAATCTCAGATAAATGTAATTGATCAACATCCCGAATACCTTTCTTCCAAACTTGGCTACCAACAATCTGATGAATCAAATCTTCCGCTCATACAGGTTCAACACCATCATGCTCATATTGCTTCATGTATGGCTGAAAATAACTGGGAACCGAAGCAGGGAAAAGTCATAGGTGTTGCAATGGATGGACTGGGACTGGGGGATGATGGCACTATCTGGGGTGGAGAATTCCTACTAACAGATTATCTATCATACCAACGTGTTGCCAAAATTAAATCCGTCCCCATGCCGGGGGGTACAAAGTCCATAATGGAGCCATGGAGAAATCTTTTTTCGCAACTTTATACTTTTAATTTACTCGACGATGATTTAGTGAAAAATAATAGTTTATTGGTGTTCCAGAAACTTTCAAATAAACCGATTGATGTCATAAAAAACATGATTTCAAAACAGATCAACACACCTTATACCTCTTCATGCGGCAGATTATTTGATGCAGTAGCAGCGGTATTGGATATTTGTTTTGATAAAATCAGTTTTGAAGGTCAGGCCGCCATTCAACTGGAAAGTATTGTCTCAACGGAAGAATTATCTTCCCTCAAACCTTACCCTTATGATCTTGAACATACTTCAATAATAGAGTTAAATTTCAAAAAAATGTGGCAAAATATTTTTTCGGATCTGCTGAATAATCAACCACCTTCCAGCATATCAACACGATTTCATAAAATGATGGCTAATGCTATTTGTGATGTGGTTTTAAAAATAAAAAATCAATCTAGTATTTCTACAGTCGCATTAAGTGGTGGCGTCTTTCAAAATCAGATACTTTTCAAATTATGTGTAAATCAATTAACTGAGTATGGTTTCCAGGTACTCTATCATAAACAGGTTCCAACAAATGACGGCGGAATATCGCTTGGACAAGCAGTTATAGCCGCCGCTCAAACCCTCAAAAGCGAGAAAGAAATATGTGTTTAGGTATTCCAGGTCAGATCATAGCGATTACAAATGCAGAACAACTTATGGCAAAAGTAGATGTCAGTGGTATCCAGCGGGAAGTCAATATAGCCTGTATCATTGGAGATAATTATTCTGTTAAGGATTGCATAGGCGATTGGGTATTAGTACATGTAGGTTTTGCCATGAGTCGAATTGACGAAGGTGAAGCGAAAAAAACGCTAGAAATATTAACTGAACTTGGTGAAGTTCAGGAAGAGCTTAACTCTATGAAACAATCGGCAGAAATATAATGAGTGATAAATCCGAACCCCTTTCCTCACTGTATCCATTTTTACATCACAGGAAAAAAGATCCTGAAGCGGAAAATAAAGCTTTACTAGAATCTGTTTCTCAAAAATCACAGCATAGTATTGATACTAAAGCTACTTTTTTTAAAAATAATGCACAATCTTTGGTTAACGCTGCAAAATCGTTAGCTCACACATACACCCAGGGTGGAAAATTGCTTTCCATGGGTAATGGTGGTTCAAGTTGCGATGCAACACACATTGCGGTGGAATTCCAACACCCAGTTACCGCTGGCCGTCCCAGTTTACCGGCTTTTAATATGAACAACGACAATGCTTTTTTCAGTGCTGTGGCAAACGATGTGGGCATTAGTCATGTTTTTACCCGACAAATAGAAGCTCATGGGCATAAAAACGATTGTGTCATCGGTTTTTCTACCAGTGGGAATTCAGAAAATTTACTTTCAGGATTTAGAAAAGCTCACGAGATGGGCTTAACTACAATTGGCTTCGCCGGCGGCAACGGTGGTGATATGAAAACTTGCGGTCTACTCGATCATTGTCTTGTAGTCGATTGTGACTCCATACATCGGGTACAGGAAGTGCATGTTGCCTGTTATCACATCTTATGGGATCTGACACACACACTTCTTGCTGATTCCCGAGGCCATCTTTCAAAGGAGAACACCTTATGAAGTATGTCGATGAATTCCGTGACCCTGACAAAGCTAAAACGTTAATCACCAGAATATCTGAGTGTATGGAAAAGCTCGCCTCGGGAAGAGATAAACCTTTACAGTTAATGGAGTTTTGTGGGGGACACACACATACTATTTTTCGATACGGTATTGAACAAATGTTACCAGATACTCTGGAAATGGTTCATGGCCCCGGTTGCCCTGTTTGTGTTTTACCCATGGGAAGAGTGGATGACTGTGTCGCTATTGCAGAAAAACCAGAGGTCATATTTACAACCTTTGGAGATGCTATGCGGGTACCCGGTTCCAGAAAAAGTCTACTACAGGCGAAAGCTGACGGAGCGGACATACGTATGGTGTACTCTCCACTAGATGCGCTTGAGTTAGCAAAAAAGCATCCTGAAAAAGAAGTTGTATTTTTTGCCCTTGGATTTGAAACAACCATGCCGAGTACAGCCTTGACGGTATTAGAAGCAAAACGACAGGGAATTACTAATTTTTCCCTGTTTTGCAACCACATAACTACCGTGCCCACGATTAAAGCCATCCTAGATTCGCCGGATATGCAAATTGATGGTTTTCTTGCACCAGGCCATGTCAGTATGGTTGTGGGCGAACAGCCATTCCAGTTTATTGCTCACAATTACCATAAACCCATTGTTATAACAGGGTTTGAGCCACTCGATATTCTGCAGTCCATTTATATGGTTTTAACGCAATTACTGGAAAACAGATGTGAAGTAGAAAATCAATATTCACGTATTGTACCTGAAGCCGGAAATATGCCGGGGTTAAATGCCATACATGAAGTTTTTGAATTAAGGGAATTTTTTGAATGGCGAGGTCTGGGTTCAATCGATCACTCGGGTGTACGAATGAGAGATACTTTCAAAGACTATGATGCTGAAACTAAATTTAAGGTAGCTAATCTGAAAATTGCCGATCCTAAATCCTGCCAATGTGGAGAGGTGTTAAAAGGAGTTATCCGCCCTTGGCAATGCAAAGTATTTGGTGGCAGTTGTACACCCGAAACTCCAATGGGTGCCTTAATGGTTTCTTCAGAAGGTGCATGTGCAGCTTATTATAATTTTGGTGATTTACCCGAACTACTAGAAATGCGAAATAAAGAACAACATGAGGCTCCCACTGTATGAAATTAAACCAGCCAATACGTTCAGGGAAAATGAAAAGTAATACCATAACCTTAGCTCATGGTAGTGGTGGCAAAGCCATGCGCGATCTCATTGACGATGTATTCGTATCCGGTTTTGCAAATGAAGAATTAAATACTCTGGAAGATCAAGCAAGGTTTGGTCTGGATCTGTTCACTCAATACGGTGATTGTCTAGCTATGACAACTGATTCCTATGTTGTCGACCCGCTATTTTTCCCTGGTGGAGATATCGGTAAGCTTGCGGTCACCGGCACCGTGAATGATCTGGCAGTAGGTGGAGCAATCCCACTTTTTTTAAGCTGTGGAATGATCATCGAAGAAGGTTTCAGTGTTGATACCTTGCGTAAAATTGTTCATTCAATGAAAACTACAGCAGATGAAGCTGGTGTGAAAATAGTTACTGGTGATACCAAAGTTGTTCATAAAGGTGCCGCAGATAAACTGTTTATTAATACTGCCGGTATAGGCGTTATACCTGAAGGCATTCAGATAGCCGCAAATCGAGCCAAGCCTGGTGATGTGATTATCTGTAATGGCTTTATAGGTGATCACGGCGCCGCTATTGTAGATGCAAGAGGTGAACTCGCCATAGAAAATACTATTGAAACTGACTGCTCTATCTTAAGCCCTCTCATTCAAGCCATGATAAAAGTCTGCCCGGATATTCACTGCATGAGAGATGCCACTCGTGGGGGTATTGCAACCGTACTGAATGAATTTGCACAATCCAGTAATTGCGGTATTACTATTTTTGAGAATGACATCCCCATTCGAAATGAAGTAAGAGGTATGTGTGAAATCCTGGGTCTCGATCCGCTTTATCTCGCCAATGAAGGCAAGGTACTTGCTGTGGTCCCTGCAAATAAAGCTGAAAAACTGATAACCAAAATGCAGCAGTATAGCTCTGGAATTCACAGCCGGATTATTGGAAAGGTTACTGAACGCCCTGAAAAACGCGTTATTTTAAAAACTCATTTTGGTGGTTCTCGAATTGTTGATATGTTAGTGGGCGAACAATTACCCAGAATCTGTTAAGGAAATTATTATGATAAGTTTACTATTATTAGGATTACTACTGGGTATGAGACATGCTCTCGAAGCAGATCATTTAGCTGCTGTTGCAGCAATATCAACTAAGGAGCAAACTATTAAAGCAACCATCAGACATGGTGCTGTATGGGGACTTGGACATACCACGACATTATTCATTTTTGGCTCAATTGTGATCTGGATGGATACAATAATTCCTGAAGACATGGCCAACCAACTCGAATATGCCGTTGGCATTATGTTAATTTTACTCGGGCTCGATGTTATCCGTAGACTTATCAAAGACAGGATTCATTACCATACTCACCGACACCATCATGCTGAGCCCCATTTTCACGCGCATTCCCATGCAGGCGAAATTGATCATAAGCTCAGTCAGCATGAACATACTCACAATGGAAAATTTCCGGTCAGGACACTCTTTATAGGATTGATGCACGGAATGGCGGGATCAGCTGCTTTAATACTTCTTACTTTAAATACATTAAATTCAAATTGGTTGAGTATGCTATACATGCTACTGTTTGGTATCGGTTCAATCATCGGCATGGCGCTAATTTCTATCGTCATAGCCATTCCATTAAAAGCGTCAACTAGACTAACGTGGCTACATAATAGCTTACAGGCTTCAATAGGCTCTTTTACATTAATTTTTGGCATTACAATTGTAATGAAATTTAGTTAATTAACCTGAGTTCTGGATAAGAAAGTAAAGATTAAATGAACTAATAGCCTGAACCCTGATCAGATCTTTTGACTAAAAAAGGTTTTGATACAAGGAACAGGCTATGAACAAACTAACTGAAATATTTTGCGATGTCGATGACTTTTGTCATGTATTTATGCCCGAATGGG